>JBGSTE010000497.1:0-1641 GCA_041736655.1 Phycisphaeraceae bacterium
CGCCTGCATCGCCGACTGCCCGAACACGTTGATGTGGCCGTAGTCCGGCCGGATCAGCCCCAGCAGACACTTGAGCAGCGTGCTCTTGCCTGCGCCGTTGGGCCCGATGATGCCCACGATCTCGCCACGCGCCACGCGAAACGACACCGAACGCAGCACCGGCCGGGCGTCATACGCGACCGTCAAGCCCTCGGCCTGCACGGCCGGCTCTGCGCTGTCGACTTGTCCCTGCGTTGCGATCACTGGTTAAGCCCGCCTTTGAGCGCCTTGACGATCGTCGTCGTGTTCTGCCGGATCATCCCGATGTATGTGTCCGCCCCGCTGCCCGCATCACCGAGCGAGTCGCTGTACAGCGTCCCACCGATCGATGCGCCCGACCGCCCGGCGACGCTTTGGACGATCTGGTTGAGCGTGTTACTGACCGAAGTCTCCAGGAACAGCGCCCGCACACCACGCTCGCTCACCAGCTTCTGCAACGCCTCAATATGCTGCGGCGTCGGCTCCTGCTCGGTGCTGATGCCGATCACGCCATGCACCTCGATCTCGTAAGCCCGGCCGAAGTAAGCAAACGCATCGTGACTGGTCACGATCACCCGCTGGGCCTTGGGCACCGTGTCAAACTGCTCACGCACCCACTTGTCCAGTTCAACCAGTTCAGCGATATAAGCCTCGGCCCGCTTGCGGTAGCCCTCGGCATGTGCCGGGTCCGCGGCGATCAACGCATCACGTGCTTTTTCTGCGTACAAACGGAACTGATTGACATCCATCCAGCAGTGCGGGTCGGGCGCAACACTCAGACCCGACCCGCCGGTCAAGGGCACGATGCCGTCCTGCTCGGCCAGCGCAACCGAGAGATCGCCCGCGCTGTTCGCGATGATCTCGCCAAGCGTTGCTTCCAGGTGCAGGCCGTTCATGAGTACCAGGTCCGCCGAGCGGATCATCTCGGCGGCTCGCGGCGTGACGTCATAGATGTGCGGGTCCTCGCCCGTTCGCATGATGCCTTCAACCCGCGCATCGTCGCCAGCGATCTGTCGGGCCAGGTCCGCGATCATCGTCGTCGTCGCTACGACCGTCAGCCGGCCGTCGTCCTCATTCGCGCTTGAATCGCAGCCACCGAGCGCCACCAACCCCAGCACCATCCCCAACAACAGCAAGCCCGGCACGCGGGCGAAGCATCGAGACAATTTTGACTGTTCAAAGTTGTTCATGTGATGTATCATAGTCATCATTACGTATCCGTCAAGCACACCGCCATGCCCCAGACCACCACCGCCGAAAATTACCTCAAGGCCATCTACCAGCTCCAGCAGCGGCAGGCCAGCGATACCACGCCCGTCCCCCTGGGCCAGCTCGCCGCCACGCTCTGCGTCACGCCCGGCACCGCGACCACGATGGTCAAGCGATTCGCCGACGACGGCCTGATCCGCTACACCCCTCGCCGAGGCGCACGCCTGAGCTCCAAAGGCGAACGCGTCGCGCTCGCCGTCCTGCGACGACACCGCATCATCGAGACCTTCCTCGTTCAGCACCTGGGCCTGGACTGGGCGGAGGTCCACGAAGAAGCCGAGGTCCTCGAACACGCCGTCTCCGAAAAAGTCCTCGCCCGGCTCGACGCCCTGCTCGGCCACCCCACCGCCGACC
>JBGSTE010000361.1:0-3709 GCA_041736655.1 Phycisphaeraceae bacterium
GCGTCGCCTGGCAGGCGACGGCAAACGATGTAGGGCAGACCTGGCATAGAATCTCATCATGCCCTTCGAGACCGACCAGCGACCGTTTCAACTCGTCAGCGAGTTCACACCGACCGGCGATCAACCCGGCGCGATCGAGTCGCTCGTCGACGGCCTCGAGGCCGGGGCCAAGTACCAGACCCTGCTTGGGGCAACGGGCACCGGCAAGACCTTCACGATGGCCCACACGATCGCGCGGATCAATCGGCCGACGCTCATCATCAGCCACAACAAGACCCTCGCCGCCCAGCTCTACGAAGAGATGAAAGAACTCTTCCCCAACAACGCGGTGAGCTACTTCGTCTCCTACTACGACTACTACCAGCCCGAGGCCTACATCCCCCAGCGCGATATCTATATCGAGAAAGACTCCTCACGCAACGACGACCTGGACCGCCTGCGCATGGCGGCCACGACCAACCTCGTCTCGCGCGAAGATGTCATCGTCGTTGCCTCCGTCTCCTGCATCTTCGGCCTGGGCTCGCCCACCGAGTACAAACGCTCGGTCATCACGCTCGAAAAAGGCCAATCGATCGATCGGCGCGACTTCCTCTTCAAGCTCGCCGACCTTCAGTATCAGCGTTCACAATATGAGTTGTCGCGTGGCAAGTTCCGTGTGCGGGGCGATGTAATCGAGCTGGTCCCCGCTGCGGAAGAGTACGCCTACCGCATCGAACTCTTTGGCGACGAGATCGATTCGCTGGCGCTGATCAACCCGACGACCGGCGAGTTGCTGGCACAGGACAACAAGCTCTACATCTACCCGGCGGTACAGTACGTCCTGCCCGAAGAACAGCAGCACCGCGCGATCGAGCAGATCAAGGCGGAACTCGAGCAACGCACCGGCGAACTGCGGACCGAGGGCAAGCTGCTCGAGGCCCAGCGACTGGCCGCTCGCACCAAGTACGACCTGGAGATGCTTGAAGAGGTCGGCTTCTGCTCGGGGATCGAGAACTACTCACGGCACTTTGACGGCAGGCCGGCGGGCAGTCGGCCGTGGACGCTCCTGGATTATTTCCGCGAGTGCAGCAGCCAGGGCTGGCTCTTGATCATCGACGAGAGCCACGTGACGATCCCGCAGATCGGGGCGATGTACAACGGCGACCAGATGCGCAAGAAAACGCTGGTCGAACACGGGTTCCGCCTGCCGTCGGCGCTGGACAACCGGCCGCTGAAGTTTGTTGAAGTTGAAGAGCTGTGGAACCAGGTTGTCTTTGTCAGCGCAACGCCCGGGCCTTATGAACTCAAGAAGTGCGAGGGCGCCGTCGCCGAGCAGATCATCCGCCCGACGGGCCTGATCGATCCGGTCATCGAGGTCCGCCCTGCGCAAGGCCAGGTGCCGGACCTGCTGACACTGGTACGCGAACGAATCGCCAGCGGCGAGTGTGCGCTGGTGACCACGCTCACCAAGCGCTTGGCTGAAGACCTGAGCAAGTATCTGAAGGATCAGGACATCAAGTGCCGGTACCTGCACAGCGACATCGAGACGCTGGACCGGGTGACGATCTTGCGCGAGCTGCGTGAGGGGTTGTTTGATGTGCTCGTGGGCGTGAACTTACTCAGGGAGGGCCTGGACCTGCCGGAGGTGTCGCTGGTAGCGATCATGGACGCGGACAAGGCGGGGTTTTTGCGTTCGGGGACGTCGCTGATCCAGCAGATCGGCCGGGCGGCACGCAACGTCAACGCGTTCGTCGTGCTGTATGCCGACGAAGTGACGCCGGCGATGCGATCGGCGATGGACGAGACCGAGCGTCGTCGCGAGAAACAACTGGCGTACAACGTCGAACATCACATCACGCCACAGACCGTGGTCAAGGCGATCCGCAAAGGCATCGAGCTGGAGCTGCGGGCCCGCAAGACCGCCAAGGCGGCGCTCAGCGGCGATGAGAAGGAGTACGACCGGGCGGAGCTGCTGGCGGAGCTCGAGTCGGCAATGCTGGAGGCGGCGCAGTCGCTGGAGTTTGAGAAGGCCGCCTCGATCCGCGACAAGCTGATGGAGGTCAAGGCCGCGCCCGCACTGGGCAAGGTGCGTGTGAGTAAATCCAAGGAAAAAAAGGCTAAACCGGGAACGCCGGGAACGAGGCCGGGCAAGATGCGGAAGAAGAAGTTTCAGTAGTGTTTGTTGTCAAGCATTCGCATCGATACAATAAACTTCACTGCTTCTAACAAGGACTGCACGATGCGTATCGCTTACTCACTCACTCTTTGTCTGGTGTTTGCCTTGTGCCTGCCTGGATGCAATCAAGCGTCGAAAAGGTCGTACTCAAAACCCGAGACGGTTGACCGCGGCATTATGATGGGCTTTGGCCAGGGTGAGTCCCAGAACCAAGCGAAGCAGAAGGCGTGGGATGACGCGATCACACGAATCAAATCGGTCGGCATCGAGGATTTCCACATCATCTCCTTCCGGCATCCCTCGGGCGGCCAGCGCAATGGCGTGTACTACACTGAAGTGATGATTGATTACGAGGTGACAGCGCCAATCAGCAACGCACAACTGCCATCAACGCACGACGATGGTCTCAAGCATTAACAGTTCTGCCAGGTGCTCTGCCGCCGCCGCTGCTGACGCGATGCCGTGCGAGCCGTGGCCCAGTGAGACGTAGAGCCCGTCGTCGATCTGCTGGGCGTAAGCCCGATGTTTGGACGTTGTGACACGCAGACCGACCCAGCCCGAGGGTTGATCGATGGATCGCAGTTGATCGGCCGCATCGGGTAAGAGTCGCGCGAGCTGATCGCAGCAGACCTGGTGTTCTTGATCGCGCCAGTCAAGAGAGTCATCGCCGGGCACAAACGAGGCGCCGAGCGTCTGGACGCCATCCATCGCGGGTGTCAGATAGCCGCCATAAAACACCGCGCGGCGCAGTTGCGTTAGCCGGCCGGCTTGCCCGGCCGATCCCAGCAGCGTGACCTGCCCGCGCACGGGTTTAAGTTGCAGGTGCTGTGTCTGCGTAAACTGCATCGCATCCAGCGCATTCGCCACCACGACACACGGCGAGCGGAGCGGATCACCTTGCGCGAACTGAACTGACCAGCCACGCTCATCGCGCTCAAGCGAGATGGCCTTGCGATCACCGAGCGTCGTGATGCGCTCGTGATCCAGTAGCGCCGCGCACAGACCCGCGGGACGCAGCAGGCCCGCCGAGTCGACCACCGCCCCGCCGACCGGGAAGGCCAGGCCAAGCTCTGTCTGCGTCTGCTTCGCGTCGATCCATCGGACAAGCCCGCAGGAAGCAAACTGCTCGACAAATCGCCTCAGCCGGCTCTCGGCTCGTTCATTAAACGCGGCCTGAAACGTGCCGCACGGCCGCCAGCCTGCGCGATCGGCCAACTGCGTGTCCGACGCCAGCAGCCGAACAACAAGCGCAAAACCCTCGCGCAGCCAGCGGCCGTCCGGGTCATCTACATCACTGATCTTCGGCTGCAGAACGGAGACCCGCGAGATCAGCGAAGGCAACTGGCCGTTGACAAGCGATTGCCGATCGATCACCGTGACATCGATGCCGCGCTCGGCGAGCGACCGGGCCGCAAACGCACCGGCGAGTGAAGCGCCGATGACGATCGTATGAGTTTCTTTCGGATTCGCGTGGCGTTCCTGGGAAGGGCGAGATGTGGGAGGGCGAGGCTCCTGCCGAGCCGGGTCTTCAACAGGCTCGTCGGCTCGGCAGGA
>JBGSTE010000021.1:0-2895 GCA_041736655.1 Phycisphaeraceae bacterium
TCCAGCGCCGCGATCGCGTGCGTCGCGTGCAGGTGGTTGGGCGTCACGAGGTCGACCAGGTCAATCTCGGGGTTGTTGAAGACCGCCTTGACGTCCGCGGTGTGATTCTTCCAGCCCCACTGGTCGGCGAAAGCGCCGAGCGTCGGCTCGATCGAGCAGATCGTGTGCATCACGGGGTTGGACGGGATATCAAAAAACTTGGCGACCTTCAGGTAGGCGTTGGAGTGGGTTCGGCCCATGAAGCCCGATCCGATCAGCGCCACGTTCATTGTTTTCTTGTTGGCCACAGCAGGTTCTCCAGGATTGCGGGTACGTTTGAGCGAAGCAGAATAAAGCACCGGGCACAAGGCGTAAAGCCGTCGCCGATGAGACGGCACGACATGCGAGCCTCAGATCGGCATACCGGTGATCGTGCCCTCGAAGACGAGGTTGCCGTTGACCACCCCCTGCGCCTTGCAGATGGATCGGCGGGGTTTCATGTTGGTGGCATCGATGAGGACGTAGAAGCGGTCGCCGGGCACGACCTGACCGCGGAACTTGACGTCCGTGACCGCCGCGAAGCCGATGAAGTTCTTATTCTCGAAGGTTCGCATGGTCAGGTAAGAGGCGAACTGAGCGGCCGCCTCGATCATGAGGACGCCGGGGAAGATGGGCCTTCCGGGGATGTGGCCGGGGACCCAGAACTCGTCGTCGCGGATGTCCTTGTAGCCGATGGCTTTGGGGTTGATTTGCGAGAAATCCTCCCAGACGATGGCGTCGAGCAGCCGCATGCACCCGCGGTGGGGGTTGAAGGACTCGATGTAGTCCGGGCCGTGCAGGACCTGATTCAGGTCATGGGCTGAGAGGTCCAGGAGCAGTGAAGGGGCCATAGGCGCACTCAGGCGTCACGCAAGTGACAATCCCGTCCTGGCAGGCCCAGGCCGGTTGGGTTAGGCGAACGGGATCGACGCATTGCGCTACCCCCTCACGGGACAGCCACAAGTACAGCAGTTAGATGCTCAGGCTTCGTCAGAATCGCGGGCCTCAAGTACCTGCTTACGCAGCTCCTGGGCGCAGTTCTTGATGTCCTGCATCGACTTGCGGACACGGGTGCCAGCGGCCTTGTTGCCCCCCGCAGCCTTGCGGATGTCGTCCTCAACGGCGTTGACCAGGTTCTTGAGCTGTTCGTAAGCTTCGAGCATCGGGGTCTCCTTAGGAATCCTGCGACCCGGCGTTTCCGGGCTCAGGTCGCTGATAAGGTAACGCTAGAACCACGCGGGGGCAACACGCCAAAGCCCCCTCAGCCCTGAGAATCGCCCTTGATCAGGTTCTGGACCTGCCTGAACCGGCTGTCACCCGCATCGCCCAGCCATTCCAGTAGCACCGTCTCTACCGTCGTCGGCAGCGCGCCAGCCATCGTTAATCGTTCCCGGGCCGCCCGCTTATCCTCGGCCCGACGCGAACTGATCGCATCCCAGCACGGGAAAACCCGGTACCCCGCCTCCAGTAAGTCCAGACAAGTGCCCAGGATACAGACGTGGGCCTCGATCCCCGCGACCACCACAGACTCGGCCCCGATCAGCTCCAGTTGCGTCCGCACCGGGTCAATACACGCAGAAAACCGCGTCTTTTCCTCGATGCAGTGCGGGTCCACGAAATAGCGAGAGACCTCTTCAATCGTTTCACCCAGGCCTCGCGGGTACTGCTCAGTGACCAGCAGCGGAACCCCGAGGATGTGCGTGCCCTGCACCAGCCGGATCGACCGGCGGATGAGCTGCTGCCGCTCACGCATCACCGGGACAAGTCGCTCCTGCAAATCCACCAGAAGCACAGCCGAGCGATCCGGTCGCAGTCGCGCAGGTTTTTGATGTGTTTCATCCATCAGCAAACCATCGTTAGCCGGCGGGCTTGTCCCGCCGATGATTGCGAGCAATTGTACGACACCATGCAACGCCGGACACTCAGCCGGTCACGCCCGCTGGCTGGCGCACATTTCAACCAGCGCGTCAACCAGCCCCTCGACATCGTGCTGCAGGGCCTCGACCGCGATCGCCAGGCCACACGCCTGCATCGTCGCGCTGGTCTGCGGGCCGATCGACGCGAGCTTGCAACGGCTAAGCAAACCCGCTTCGCTGCCGAGCATGTCGACGAGGTTGTTCGCCGTCGATGAACTGGTAAACGTCACCCAGTCCACTTCGCCCGCACGCAGCGCTTCGAGCACCTCCGCCGGCAGCGCGTCGGCAGCCTTCGTCTCATACGCCACTACTTCATCAACCGCACAACCCGCATCACGCAGTTTCACCGGCAGCGTCGGCCGGGCAATATCCGCCCGCGGCAGCAACACGCGTTTACCCGACAAATCAACCGCTGCCAGCAGCTCATCGACGAAAGCCTCGGCGACCGAACGCTGGGGCACAAAGTCGGCGTTGATCTTCAGCCGATCACGCAAGACCTCCGCCGTCGACGCGCCGATGCACGATACATGCACGCCCGCCAGCGATCGGCTGTCACGCCCCAACTCCGCCAGCTTGTCCGCCACCGCATGGACCGCGTTGGCGCTGGTGAACACCACAGCGTCGTAAAAGTCGATCTGCTTGATGGCCTGCGAAAATGCCTGCATCTGAGCGGGGCTGGGCTCGATAATCTGGATCGTCGGCGCTTCGAGCACTTCGGCACCGAGTTCCTCAAGCCTCAGCCGAAGGTCCGACGCCTGCTGACGTGTGCGCGTCACAAGGATGCGCTGGCCAAACAAGGGACGATTCGTGAAGTAGTCCAGCCCCGGCTCGTCGATCGCCGCGACCTCGCCGACGACGATGATCGCCGGCGTCGGTCGGCTGGCCGCTCGAATTATTCATGAATCCCGCGTACCGAGATTCAAAGGCAACCAATTCTTCCCAGGTGATTTCGCGATTCAAA
>JBGSTE010000422.1:0-6179 GCA_041736655.1 Phycisphaeraceae bacterium
CGGCTTCGGCGGCCTCGGGCCTGGCGTAGGTGGCCTGGGCACTCAGGCAACCATTGAAGTCAAAACCCCAGAAGGCTGGTACGCCCCGCTGGGCGGTTCGACCACCGGCTTCTCGGTCGGCGCGCTCTTGCCCAAGCGCCCGCTGAGTGTCGAAGACAATTCTGAAGACTACCTCTTCAGATTCCGTTTTGAGGTCATCCTGCTGTCACCCGACGAAGCACGCAAGACGATCCTCCCGCCCGAACCGGCGGAGCCCAAAACTGATCAACCCACCGGCAGCACCGCCGTCACCCCCGCGCCCAGCGCAGGCCAGGAGGCTCAATCGTGAAAAACGCCATCGACTGGATCAAATCCAACCCCCTGAGTGTCGTCGCTGCGACGGTCGCGTTTATCGGTCTGCTGGGCTTTGGCTATCTCTACTTGTTGGCCGCGCCGGGCTTCCGCAGCGACAAGTCCGCCACGCTCAAGACCCCCGAAGCGGAGCAGGCCAAGTACCTCGGTGTCTCTGTGCCGCTGCCCAACGAGGACCCCAACGGCGAGCCGAACATCGAGAAAGTCGTCATCAACCAGAAGGTCATCGATGAGGTCCGTGAGATCTACACCGCGATTAAGCAGCAGTACGACACGATCCTCGATCTGACCAGCAATAAGAACGCCGAACGTCACCGCAGGGTCATGCTCGGCAAGGGCGGAATCTGGCCTGACGCAGACACCGTCCAATTCTTCGACTTGTACAACAGGGCCAAGGATGACTACCTGCTCCACTTCAAGGCAGTCTGGACCTTCGTTCAGGGCAACCCGTACAACGAAGGCTGGAACATGCCCTCCTTTGTCGGTGGTGCCCCGCCGCGGCCCATCGAGGTGCAGCGCGAACTGGCCCGCACAGCCTTTAACTTCATCAGCAGTATCGGCGTGACCTCGGCCGGCGAACTGACCCAGGCCCAGGCCGAGCTACTCTACGCCGAGCAGCGAACGATCTTGATGAAAATGTATACCGACCGGGCGCGTCAGCTTCACCTGTATGCCGCGCTGCCCGACGATCAGGACCCCTACGCGCCCAAGCTCGAAGACCTCCAGAAAGAAGCACCCATCGGCGGGGGCGACTTTGGCGGCGCGTTCGGCGGGCTCGATGGCTTGGGTGCAACACCCACCGCCCAGGGCCCATCGCTGCCGGGACAGTACCCCTTTGACATCGCGCTCTGGGCCCGCGCCAGCTCGCCGCCGACCCCGGACCAGCTCTGGGAAGGGCAGGTCGAGCTCTGGATCATCCGCGATGTCATGCAGGCGATCTACGACATGAACAAAGTCGGCCAGCAGGTCGAAGTCATGAACGCCAACGGCGAGATCGTCAACGAGTGGGCCTGCGTCCTCAACAGCCCGGTCAAGCGCTTGCTCAAGCTCGACCCGCTGCCGGGCTACGTCGGCCTGCACACCACCGGCGGCGTACTCGAGCCCAGCCAGCTCAGGGCCATCGCCTCCGCTCAGGCTACCAACATCGAAAATTTCACCCCCGCGGCCGGCACGGAGTTCGGGACCGATCCTTCGTCCGGCAACACCGGCTCGACTCCCAAGGCCCCGAGCGTCTACGCGACGCCGCCGACTGAACTGGCCCCCATTGACCCGACCGACAAGGCCCCCGAGCACTTTGGCATCACGCCCACCGGCCGAATCTCCAACAGCGTCTTTGATGTCCGCCACTCCCGGCTGATCATCGACATCGAGTCCAGTAAGCTCCCGGAGTTCATCGAGCAGCTCCGCAAGGTCAACTTCATGACCGTTGTCAGCGTCAACCTCGAAGACCTCGACGAGTACGACCTGTTGCGTGATGGCGGATACGTCTACGGCGGCGTGGATGTGGTCCGCGCTGAACTGATCGTCGAGTCGCTGTTCTTCCGCAACTGGACGGAGAAGTTCATGCCCAAGATCGTCAAGCAGAAGCTCCTGATCCTGCCGCCGGACGATCCGGGCTTCGGTACCTTTGACCCGACCGGTGGTGCAGTGCCGCCCAGTACCTTCTGACCCACAACCAGCGCCTGGCCAGGCCGACAGACCGCTTAGTTAGTCCTTGCAACGGAGACGTACGATGCCCACCACACGTGTAAAAGACGCCGGTTTCCTGCAGCAGAACATCGAGAAGCTCATCCTCGGGGCGGGGGTTCTTGTCCTGCTCGCCGCCTTTGGGCTCTTTGTTTTTGGCAACCCCTTCTCGATCGAGGTCGGGGGCAAGTCCTTTGCCGATGCCGGCGAGGCGGTCGGCGTGCTCAAGTCAAAGGATTCACAGCTTGAGGGCGGCCTGAGCAATACATCACCGCTGCCTGATACGCCGATCCCCGCCTTCCTGGACAATTATGAAGCGATGATCAAGCAGTCGGTGGTCTCGCCGGGCCCGATCCCGCGGCTGGTCCGCTCGGGCTTGAACTGGGAAGCGATGTACCCCAACGTGCCCGAGCCGCCGCGTTATGCGATGGTCTACCCGCCAGCGCCGCAGGACATCAAGCACAAGTTCGGGACGGACGTGCTTGACGCGGAATTCAACCCGACGATGGTCGACCAGTTCCGTGAACTCATGAACAAGCCCAACGCGGGCCGCGGTGGCGAGCCGTTTGACATTTCGATGTTCATCGCCGCCGGCGACTTTGACATCTGGGAATGGGTCAACCGGCTCAAGGGCGAGCAGGACACGACCACGCCCAAGGACAACCGGATCCCCATCGGCATCTGGGCCAAGCGCTTTGGCATCGCGGGTGTGGTGCTGTTGCGTGAAGAGTGGGACGATCAGTCCGGTGTCTGGACCAACCGCCAGATCGTCAAGCCGCTGCCGGGCCAGAAACGTGTGACACCGCTGGACCCTGCCCCGACGAACCCGGCCGAAGCGCTGGTGAACGTGGAACTGCTGCGACAGGCTCAGGCAGACATCGCCCGGCCGGAGCTGCCCTGGCTGACCGACACCAACGGCACGTTTATCCAGGCCTCGCCGCCCGGCGGAGAGGATCTGCTGGGGACCGGTTTGGGGTTTGATGAGTTCGGCATCGGTGGCAAGGAAGCACTGGGCCGGGCCGAGCAACAGATCGTGGATTATGAGGAAAAGATCCGGGAGCTTGAAGAGCGTCGCCGGCTGCGTGATGAAAAGGAACGTGGTCGCGAGAGGCCGGATCGTCCCGATCGGCCGGCGCCTCGGCCTCGTCCCGGTGGCGGCGGGTTTGATGAAGGCCCGGGTTTTGACGGTGGTCCGCAACCGAACCAGAATCCCGAACGAAGCGATCCGATCCAACGAGAGATCGACAGCCTGCAGAAGAAGATCGAAGACCTGCGTCCCAAGGCCGAAAAAGAACGCGAAGACCGCGTCAAGAAGCAGGAAGAGCTTCGTCTGCAGGAAGAGGCGCGACGGGCCCGTGAGGAAGCCCTGCGAGCGCGCGAAGGCGCCTTGCCGGGTTTCGGCGATGAGTTCGGTGCGGGCCTGGGCTTTGACGGCGTGCAGGTGGAAAAAGGCGCGAAGGTCCGCGTCTGGGCGGCCGACCCGACGATGATGCCCGGCAAGACCTACCGCTACAAGCTGCTGGTCGCGGTGATCAATCCGCTCTACGCCGTGCCGCGCCTGGAGTCAGAACAGCTTGCTGAAAACAAGGCTCGCGCCGCGATCCTGCCCTCGGAAGAAGAGATTGACAAAATGGAGTGGATCGGCCCGGTCACGGTTGAGCCCACGGCCCGCTTCTTCTTCACCAGCGGCAGCGAGACCCGAGCCAAGGTCGATATCTACCGCCGTCACAACGGCCTGCTCACCAAGCAGAGCTTCGATGTGGCCCCGGGCGATCCGATGGGCGGCACGGTGACGATCAAGGACAAGCAGAACGTCAACCCGCCGGTGGATGTGGACATGGGCCTGGGCTCGGTGCTCATCGACATCACTCGGCGTCGCGACCTGGCGGGTAACTCCGTCCTGACCATGATCTACCAGGACCAGGCGGGCAACCTCTACGAGCGATCGCAGGCTCTGGACGCGAACAACCCCGACCGGCGGGTCCTTGACCGCGAGATCAGTGAAGGCCCGAAGTGGGAACTGCGGCCAGAAATCGACAAGACCCAGCAACAGTTCCAGGACGGCTTTGGCGGCCCGGGCTTTGGCCCCGGCGGCTTCAACGAGTTCTGATCGGGCTTGTATCGTTTACTTCAGCCCACACCGCCGCGTTTGTCGGCGGTGTTTTTTTTACACCCCGCGCACGCCGAACACCGCCGCCGTACACCACGCGTTGCCGATACGGTCTCTGATCGGCAGCCCACGCACAGCCGGGGGCCCGACAGGAAAACCCTTGCGCAGGCAGCGATCGTGCCACGCGGCCAGGTCGTGCTCGGCGGTGTGCTGGTCCTGGGTAAACAGCACGATCAGCAGGCCCCCGTGCTGGATCACACCATCGGACCAGATCTTGCGTACGTCGTTGGCGACCGGCGAAAGCAGCTCGGATGAGTAACGCTTGAAAGGCCCGTCGGTCTGGTATTGGGCGACGGTCTTGATCTCCAGCCAGTAGGCGGCCTGCAGGTCGGTGGCCGCATCGTTGTCAAAGAGCGTTCCGCTGACGACCTGGTCGCGCAGCGGTCGGCCGTCGGGCGTGAGGACAACATCGCAGCGCAGGCCATGGGATCGTTTGGTCTTGTGCACGTGGCCGGGGTATCGCTGCTCGGGCCAGACGCCGTAGCCCGCGCCGCGCATCGCATCATGCAGGATCGGGTGCAGGCCCAGTTCATCAAGCGCATCAAAGCCGTAGACCGCGTGCTCGTCGTCATCGCACCGGGCCCGGGCGATCAGACCGGCGGCGACGGCGTCAGCGATATCGGCAGGGAACCATCTCATCGTCAGGGTTCGGGGATCAGGAGTCAGGGATCAGTCAGTTGCAGACTCACCAGTGTTTGAGTTCACCGGTCAAGGGTTCGATCAGGTCCTTGACGGTGACGACGCCGGCGTTCCTGCCAGCGGCATCGGTGACGATGGCCAGCCCGATGTGTTCTCGCTGCAGCCGGGTGAGTGCCTGTCGGACGCTCATGTCGCCGGGGAGCATGACGGCGGGCTTCATCGCGTGGTCAACGGGGCTGGGGTGCTTGGGGTCAACCAGCAGGGCATCGATGACGTCGGTCACGCCAAGGACCCGTCCGCGCGCGTCAACCACCGGCAGGCGGGAGCGAGAGGTCTGGCGCGCCAGGCGGATCAGGCTCTCGCGTGTCGTGTCCTGTTTGAGGGTGACGACGCTGGTCCAGGGCGTGCACTCATCGATGATTCGGCGGTTGGAGAGCGCCAGCGCGCGCTGGGCGATGGCCGTCTGTTCGCTGCTGATCAGGCCGACGCCCGCGCCTTCGTTGAGCATCTGTGCGACGCGTTTGCGTGGGGTCAGTGCGCCGCCGTCGGCCTTGCCGATGAGTCGGATCGCCAGCGCGCTGAGCCCCATGACAATCGGCAGCAGCCCCGTCCAGGTAAAGACCGCCCGCATCGCGAGCATGAGCCTCGCCAGCGGGTACAGCAGTTGATCGGCGTGGGCGGCAAAGAGGTCTTTGGGCAGCGTCTCGCAAAAGATGAAGAGCACGAGCGTGACCAGGACGGTGTTGATGAGTACCGCTTCCCAGACCGGAAGCTGCATCGACGCGAGGATCACGCCCAGTCCCGCCGTGCCCGCGTAGTTGCAGAGGTTGTTGCCGATCAGGAGCGTGGCGATGAGCGACTGGGGCTTGTTGACCATGCGTTCGAGGGTTCGTGCGTTAGATTTGCCCTGCTCGGACTGGATGTAGAGCCGCACCCGGTTGAGCCGGTACGAGCCGGTCTCCATGCCCGAGCATAGGGCCGAGCCGATGAAGCCCGCCAGCATCAAAAACCCCCAGAGGATCAGGCCGGCGTCACTCATGGCTGGACTCCGCGAGGCTTGCGGGCTGGGTATCGGTGCCTGAGAGCGAGACGATGACCGAGAGGATCCGTCGGCCCTCGACCCTGTCGACCGTCAGCACCATGTTGGCCAGTGAAACGCTGTCGCCCTGAGTCGGGATCTTGCCCAGAAGCCCCAGCACCACGCCGCCGATCGTCGCCGCATCCGACGCGGCCTTGGAGACCTCGGGGTTTCGGCCAAACCACTCGCTCCAGTCGTGCACCGCGAGGTCGGCATCGACACGGAACACGCCGCGCCCAAGCTGCTCGACGCGCG
>JBGSTE010000438.1:0-3189 GCA_041736655.1 Phycisphaeraceae bacterium
CCACCTGGCCGGCACGAATGGCGAGGATCGCCTTGGCGAAGCTGGCGTAGGCCGAGCCGGGGTAGGCGGTGATGAGTTCTTCGAGCGTTTTGACTTCGCCGGCCGCGTCGCCGGTGGCGTACTGCAACTGAGACAGTTCGATGACCGCCCGCTTGGCGAGGTCTTCACCCTCGCGGTCGGGGTACAGGAGCCAGAGCTTCTTGAGCGCTTCGCGTGCGTCGGCGGCGTATTTGTCGGCCGACTTGGGGTCGCTGCGACGCTGGGCCTGGGCATGCAGGACACGGTGGATCAGCCCGGCCTCGTAGAGCGCCCGCGAGGCGATGCGGTGGCCTCGGTCCGGGTCCTGCAAGGGGATCAGCTCGGCCAGCGCTTCGTCGAGTTTGCCCGCGTCGCGGTAGACCAACGCGATCTCCAGCCAGGCCTCGACCCCCAGCCGTTCGCTGACCGCACGCACTTCATTAAGCGTCGTCAGCGCCGCGTCGCGTTCGCCCGCCAGGCGCTGCGCTCGGCCGGTCAGGAGCAGGGCGCGATCCTTTAGGCCTTCGCCTTGGACCTTACTCAGATAAGTCAGGGCTTCCTTGGGTTTTCCTTGTTTTGCAAGCTGATCGCCCAGCCAGAGTCGTTCGTCGTCGCTGAAGACTTCTTCGCCGCCGACGTCCTGCATCTTCATGCGAAGCTGCATCGCGCGGTCGATGCTGCCGGTGTCCGCGTCATGCTGTGCGACGATGCGCATCGCGCTGACCTTGGAGGACTTGCCCAGGCCTTCGCGGTCGATGGCATCCAAGAGCAGCGGCAGGCCACGCTCCGCGTCGCCGAGCTTCATGTGGATCAGCCCCTGCTCGAGGACCGACTCGGCCCGGTAGGGGTTGAGCGGGTGGTCGTGGGTCAGTCGGCGGTGGGTCGAGAGGGCCGCTTCAAGATCGCCGGTGTATCGCTGGGCCACGGCCAATCGGTACAGCGCCTCCTGCTCGACCTCGGGCGTCCGCAAATTCTTGTCGGCAAGCTCGAGCACGCCCGACGCCAGGCGGATCACGCGTGGGTGTTCACCCAGCGCGCCGAGCAGTTCCATCAGACGGAAGCCCGCCTGCAGCGACGTCGGCGAGGGCGCATCCACCGAGGCGAGGTAGCTGTCGTAGTCGCGTGAGGCGGCCTGGATTTCGCCGTTCGTTTCGTAAAGGTGGGCCCGGCGAAGCAGAGCCTGCTGGTAGTACGGGCTGTCCTTGCCACGGTCGATGAATTGCGTCAGCCGGGCTGCGCCGCGCTCGACCTGGCCGGCCTTGGCCTCGGCGGTGGCCTGCAAGAAGGCGAGGTCCACCCTGAGCTGCGTCTGCGGAAAGAGCTCGAGCAGCTTTGCTGCCGCGTTGTTCATGCCGTCGTAGTTCTTAAGTTCGAACTGGCTGACCGCGAGCTTGTAGAGGACTTTTTCCTGGATGGGCAGGCTGCCGTCGCCGCGGGAGACGTGTTCGAGGAGTTGCACGGCTTCCTTGTGTTCGCCGCGTTCCTGCCTGGCCGAGCCCGCGAGGTAATAGGCGGGCAGCCGGTCCTGCACGGGCAGGGCCTTGATGGTGCTCTCGAAGGTTTGCAGCAGTTGGTCGTATCGGCCATCGGCGAATTGTGCCCAGAGCAGGCCGACGACTGCGGGGGCAAAGTGGGAAGAGCTCTGATATCGCGCGACGACGCTGCCGTAGTACGCGATGGCCGGGGCGTATTCGCCGGCGTTGTAGCTCAGGTCGCCTGCAAAGCGCGCCGCCTCGGGGCTGATCGCCGGGTCTTCCAGCGCCAGGCACTTGTCGAGCGTGGCGATGGCCTGGTCCTTGTCCTTCATCAACGCGCGGACCTTGGCCAGATCAAGCAGTGCCCGGGCCTTCATCGGCGTGTCGAGCTTCGCAGCCTCGCCCAGCGCGTTGGCGGCGGCGTTCAGGTTGTCCGCGCCTCGATACGCCAAACCCTTGAGGTACAGCACCGATACCGCGACCTTCGCATCAAGCTGGTCGAGTTGGATCTTCTCCAAGGCCGTCAGCGCCGCGTCAAACCTGCCCAGGTCGCTGAGCACCTGCCCGCTGAGGAGGTCCACCGCGTAGCCCGGCACGAGCGTGGGCTTGGCGGCAGCACTCAGCAGTTTCGCGGCCTTGTCGTTCTCGCCGACCTTGCGGTGCAAGAGCGCCCGGTAGTACTGCGCATCGCCGAGCTTTTCACCGGCCGGGAACTTGCCGAGGTATTCGTCAAACTCTTTCGCGGCGTCTTCGGTCTCGCCACGCTGCAAGAGCTTGTAGGCAAAGAGAAACTGCTGGTGCTCGGCGTCGGACTGTGCAATCGCGGATGTCGGATAGCGGATGTCGGATGACGCTAGCGCGATGACGCAGATAAGCAGCCACCTGCCGAGACGGCGCACATCGCACATCAAAGATCGAACATCGAACATCATTTGTCTTCCCTCACCGCGCTCAGGCGTACATCGGTCAGGCCCGCCGCGTTGGCCGCGTCGATGATCTGCATCTGTAATCCATAGGACGCGGCCTTGTCTCCGCGCAAAATCACCGGCTGGTCCGCGTTAAGCTCCGCGAGCTTGGCCAGCTCCGTCGAGAGGTTGGCGATCGCGACCTCACGCTGACCGAGGAACACCCGGCCGTCATCGTCGAAACTCACGATCACCTTCTGCGCCTGCGTCGTGCCCGGAACCGCCGACTCGGACGCGGGCAGGCCGATGTCGACCATGAGCTCCTGCTCACGCATCGAGTACGTGGACATGAAGAAAATCAAGAGGAGGAACAGGATATCCACGATCCCCGCCAGCGGAAGGACCGGCCGTGCCCGCTCTCGACTTTCTGATGCGAAACCCATGTGTAGTCGCTCGTTCGTTACTCAGCCCGTTATCAATGTCAAATGGCGGATAGCGGATAGCGGATGTGGGATGGCTTCATGAACAGCATCCCTCAGAATCGCAGCCTCCATCCACTTCGTCTTACGCTTCATACTAGGCCTGCCTTGTCCATCCGCTATCCGAAATCCGAAATTCACCGGCTTGGCAACGCCGTGTCGTCCCGCTTGATGTGGTCGGCGATCATGTGGACCGCCTGCTCGGCGTCGGCGAGCGTGCGTGTCGCGCGGGACTTGACCAGCGAGTACAGCACCAGCGTGAAGATGCCAACGCTTAGGCCAAAGAGCGTCGTCGACATCGCCTCGCCCACG
>JBGSTE010000451.1:0-9402 GCA_041736655.1 Phycisphaeraceae bacterium
CTGCGACCGGCGCACGGCTGGCGCTGGCGTCCGGGTGTGTCGCGTTCATCTGCTTGCCCCAGATGTCGCGCAGTTGCACGTTCGGCTGCAGGCGCGCTCTAAACGCCAGCTCCGTCACCTTGTCACGCACCAGCGACTGCATCTCGCGGTATGTCCTTGCGCCCTCGCGCTTATATTCGATCCGCGGGTCCTTCTCGGCATAGCCACGCAGGTTGATCGAGCTCTTGAGCTGGTCCATCTCGTAGAGGTGGTCCTTCCACGCCTGATCGAGGATGCTCCGCAGCACCTCCATCTCCAGGGCCGACAGCTCGGTGCGGAACAACTCCCTGCCCTTACGCTCGATCAATTCGGCGCGGTCCGTTGACTCGGCAAGCTCCGCGTCACTGATCGTCTTGCCAAAACGCTGAAGGACAAACCCGCGCAGCGCCTCATCGTCAGCGCCGAACTCCGCGGCCTTCTGCTGCGCGAGCTGCTCAAGCTTGCCGCCTTCCTTCGTCCACAGGGCGACCTGTTCACGCAGGTAATCACGCAGCACCTTGCCGTTGATCGTCTCGATGAACTGCTGCTGGCTTTCAAAGCCCAGCCGCTGCCGGCACCAGTTAAAGAGCTGGTCCATCGCCCACTGCTGGTCCTGCTGGGCGCCCTGCTCGAAGAGGTCCATGATGAACTGCACGGGGTACTCGATCTCGCGCTTGGTATATAGCGCACGCGCCTCGGCCAGCACGGACTCGACCACGCGCGACACGCCGTCCTTCTGGATCGCCATCGCCTGGATCTTCTCCACCTCCAGCTTGATGTCGAACTTCTGATGGGCCCACTCGGCCAGGTCCTTGGCACCCAGCAGCGGATCCAGGTACTTGCCCAGCCCCGACAGGTCCGCGCTCTCCAGGTGCTCCTGGCCCTGAGCCACGATCTGCGCACGCACCTCGTCGACGTTCATCTGCGACAGCCGATTGACCGGCAGGTTCACGTTGAACTTCGTCTTCGCCCAGTCCGACAACGCCTGGAGGTTCCACTCCTCCTGCGGCATCTCGTTGGACATGTATTCGCCGAGCGTTACGTCGACGATCGTCACCACTTCGTCCTGCGCCGATTTGCGGATGTTGCGTTCCAGGTCCTCCGCATCGTCCAGGTGCAGCTTGGCCGGGTCGATGTTGACGTCCAATTGTGTGCGTGCCCACTCGGCGACCTGCTCGCGCGCGTAGTTCTTATCCAGGTACATGCCCGCAGCGTCCTCGACCGCGTCGGCGATGTAATCGAAGATCATCTGCTCGATGCCCTTACCCTCGATGACCGCCTGCCGCGTGCCGTAGAAGTCGCCGCGCTGATACTCCATCACTTCGTCGTATTCCAGCAGGTTTTTACGACGCTCGTAGTTCATCTGCTCGACCTTGCGCTGGGCGCGCTCGACCGCACGCGAGACCATGCCCGACTCCAGCGCGTCGCCTTCCTTGAACCCGGCTTTACTGAGCAGCATCAGCGTGCGTTCGCCGGCGAACATCTTCATCAGCGGGTCTTCCAGCGAGAGGAAGAAGCGCGACGAACCCTTGTCGCCCTGCCGGCCCGATCGGCCACGCAACTGGTTGTCGATACGCCGCGACTCGTGCCGCTCGGTGCCGACGATGTGCAGCCCGCCCATCGCCTCGGTATGCGTATACACCTCCAGCCGGTGCAGCCCGTAATAACCCAGGCGGAGCTGGTCGTAGTCGCCCAGCCGGTCCAGTTGCTCAAGGCACTGGGTGGCCGAGAGCGTGTTGTCCTTGCCTTCCGCGACCAGCCCGCTGGTGACGCACCAGTAGCGCAGCAGCTTGAGCTTGATCTCCTCATCCGACATCGCGTCGGCTTCCTTGCGCTTGATGCCAAGCTGCTGCATCGCCATCTGTCGGTAGGCCTGGCCGATGATTTCTTCATCGCTCATCTGGGCCGTAGCGCTGGTGGTAATCAGCCCGCGCTTCTGCCAGTGCTTGATGAGCGTGTCGCGGTCGATGGGACGCAGCTTGATGTCCGTGCCTCGGCCGGCCATGTTCGTGGCGATCATGACCGAGCCCAGCTCGCCGGCGTTTTCAACGATGTGGCCCTCGCGTTCGTGCTGCTTGGCGTTGAGCACCTCGTGCTTGATGGCGTACTTGCGGGTCAGTTGCCGCGACAGTTCCTCGCTCGTATCGACGCTCGTCGTGCCCACGAGCACGGGCCGGCCCACGTCGTGCATCCGCTTGATCTCGTCGAGGATCGACTCCCATTTGTCCTTCGCGGACGGGAAGATCAGGTCGTTGCGGTCCTGCCGGGTGATGGGTTTGTTGGTCGGGATCGCGACGACATCGAGCTTGTAGATTTCCAGGAACTCGGTAGCCTCGGTGATGGCCGTGCCCGTCATGCCCGCGCGTCGCTTGTAGAGCTTGAAGAAGTTCTGGATCGTAACGGTCGCCAGCGTCTGCGTCTCGTCCTTGATCTTCACGCGCTCCTTGCATTCGATGGCCTGGTGCAGGCCGTCGGACCACTGCCGGCCGATCATCATACGGCCGGTGAACTCGTCAACGATGACGATTTCGCCCTGGTGCACGACGTATTCCTTGTCACGGCTGTAGATCGCGTGCGCCCGCAGCGCATTTTCCAACAGGTGCGGCATCTCCATGTTCTGCCCGACGTAGAACGAGCCGATGCCCGCCTTCTTCTGCGCTTCGGCCACGCCCTCGTGCGTCAGGTGCGCCGCCTTCTTCTCGCGCTCGACCTCGAAGTACTGGGTGTGCTGGTCACGCTCCGCCTCGATCTCCTGCATCTGCGCGGTGAGCTTCTTGATCTGCTCACGCATCGGTGGGATCTTCGCCTTGTCGCGCGTGTTACGGATATCGCCCTCCAGACGCTTGGCCTCAACGAGCTTGGCGTTGACGCGGTCGTCGACCTCCTGCCAGGGCTTTTGCATCTGCATCAGGTGGCGGGCAACGTCGTCGGCCAGTTCATAAGGCGGCCGGCTGTCTGCGGCGTACTTGGGGCCGGAGATGATCAGCGGCGTGCGGGCCTCGTCGATGAGGATCGAGTCCACTTCGTCGATGATGACAAAGTCACGCTTCTTCTGGACCTGCTCCTCGGGCGTGCGCTTCATGTTGTCGCGCAGGTAGTCAAAGCCTAGCTCGCTGTTGGTCGCGTAGAGCACATCGCACTCGTAGGCTTCTTTCTTCAACTCCTGCGCCGCGTCGAAGGCCTCGCGCCCGCCCATCTGCTTCTGGAACAGCGGGTGGCCGGGCGTCTGGATGTATTCGGAGACCAGCCGCTCAAACTCGTGGTGCGGGTGCGTCGCGCCGACGGTCAGGCCAAGCCCGTAATAGAACGGGAACACCCAGTCGCGGTCGCGCTGCACGAGGTAGTCGTTGACCGTGACGACGTGGCACTTGAGCGCATCGCAGCACGCGACATAACACGCCAGCGGCCCGACGATCGTCTTGCCTTCGCCGGTGCGCATCTCGGCGATCCTGCCCTCGCCGAGCACCATGCCGCCGATGAGTTGCACATCGAACGGCCGACAACGAAACGGCGGCCGCGACTCGGGGTACAACGCCCGCACCGCTTCATACAACTCCACCGGGAACTCCACCTGCAGATAGCCAGGCGCGGGCATCCCGCCATTAACCGCCAATGGCGGCAGCTTCAGCGACTGCGCCTTGGCGATGTCGTAGAGCCTGGCCATCTCTGGCGAGAGCTTCTGCGGGTCGAAGTTGTACGCGGGGTTGAGCACGTTGCGGATGCCCACGTAGCGGTCCATCACCTCGCGCGCCACCGCCATGATCTGCGGCAGCATCTGCTTGACCGGCTCGCCCTTGGCGGTGCGCTCGCGGAACTCGTCCGTCTTCTGGCGAAGCAGCGTATCGCTGAGCTGACGCGTCTGCGCTTCGAGGGCGTTGATCGCCACCACGCGCTGGTTGTAGCGCTTGATCATCCGATCGTTGCGCGAGCCGAACACTTTGGAAAACATCTTGCTGAACTGTTGAACGACCATGTCGGTCCTTAAGGGGATGCGGCGCTGGCCCGCAATACGCAGTGCGTGCGGACGAGGCGACGGGGTTTGGGTAGCGGATTTCAGATAGCGGATTGCAGGTGGTGGCGTAGCAAACGCCCAGTCCACGTGCAAAACCAAAGAAGGATGCAAAGACGCTTGCGGCTTAGCAGACAGGCGGCGGCAGGTTCAACAGTTCTTCTCGCAGGCAAGAGACAGCCTCTGCGTCGACATCGGCCAGTGAAACCAGATGAAGCCCAAGCGCCCGCACCGGCCGCATCGCCTCGCGATCCGCCAGCGCCGACTGACCCACCAGGCGGTCGGTCAGTTTCTTGGTCGCCTGCTGGATGGCGTCCAGCAGGTGCTCGAGCGTGTCACGCTGCTCGATCTGGGCCGAGCGATGAGCCAGCATCGGCGACGCGCCAGCTACTCCAGCCGAGCTGATACACACCGCCACCGACAACGCCAGCACGGCAGCGGGGAGCGGGATCGAATTGGATCGGCCGGTCGTCACAACAGGATTATCGACCACCGCGGGCCTAAAGGCAAGGACCCTTGGTCAGAGTCGCAAAACATCTCACAAATGCCCGGATCATTGGGTCGAGCCAGGACTGACCCCCGTGACAGGCCAGCACCGATAAAAAGATCACCCGCCAGACCGTCCGCAGCCCTATTTTCAGCCCAACTCTCGACACCCCTGTTCCCGTCAGGTACGATCCACTTGCATCCTTTCGTTGCCGCGTTCTGCCCAGCCTTTCGCTTGCCTGTCCGGCCCATCATCATGAGACCACGATAAGCCTTCACGCTCATCGAATTGCTCGTGGTCATCTCGATCATCGCGCTATTGATCGCCCTGCTCCTGCCGGCCCTGGGCTCGGCCCGCGAATCCGCACGCGAGGCCACCTGCCGCGGCGAGTTCCGTCAACTGAGCCTGGGCATCAACTCCTACGCCACCGAACACGACGGCCGCATCCCCGCGGCGTACGTCAGCTCCTGGCAAGGCGACAAGCCCTGGCAGAAGGTCTGGATGGGTAACGAAGCCTGGGTCGACGCCAGCGGAACACCACGCGTCAACCACCAGGGCACGCTCGTCGACTACATCGGCGGAACAGCCAGCGCCCAGGACCTCTACCGCTGCCCCTCGCTTGAGAAAGGCACCTGGGGCTCGGGCAGAGGCAGCAACGGCCGATTCGATCGCTCCATGCTCCTGGTCTTCTCAGGCGCGACTATCGAACGCGTCCCCATGGAAGTAGACATGCCCGACCCCGACGCGCCCGGCAAGTACCAGCGCGTCCTCACGCCCATCATCGTCGAAGAGACCGACGCCTTCATCAACGGCCCCTACATCGACCCGGGACACTCCAACATCGACTACATGGGCACCTGGCACAAACAAGGCGCCACCAACTACGCCTCGCTCGATGGCAGCGTCCAGTACCTCACCTTCGGCACCACCCGGCCACCGGTTATCAGAAATTGGATTGGCAAATCACCCGGCGGAAAGAAGCTCATCCTCGACTCCAGCAGCGCCCTGCCCAAAGGCTTCGGCGGCTGGGATACCAAGTAAGCACTCGTCCGTCTGCGACACGGTTTGCACAACCATCTCGACGCGAAGCGCAGACGCAAGACACACGACTCAAGCCTCACGGTTTTGTAAACGTGATCCCATGTCGGCCCGCGAGCGCCACCACCTCGCCCATGTCGATCTCGCTGCGCATACTCAGCCTGCTCATTTCAACGAAAAAAGCCTCAAACGATGAGCCCGGCGAAACCAGCACCAGCACCTGTGCATTTTTCCCGCTGCGGTTTTCGTAACCATGCGCCACGCCGCGCGGCAGGAAGAAACCCTCACCCTTTCGGCCAATCAACGACTTGCCGTCCAGTTCCAACGCCAACTCACCTTCGAGCAGATAAAAAAGCTCATCCTCATACGCATGCACATGCGGCGGCACGCCCTCCCCGGCATGCACCGTGATCCGGAACTGGTAATACGCCCCGCCGCTCTGTGCGCTGGTGATGGTATTCTCGACGACAGATCCCATGATGTTCATGTGAGCTTTCCCGTTGGGTCGATGAAAATAGCTTGGCAGTTCGTATCAACTTAGACAAACACGCGTCAAGGCACTTATAAATACCGACACGAAGACAGGGTGATTATACCTGTCGACACCGACAGCCAAACCTGGCCTTATCTCACCGGAGTACCTGACCATGGCCTGCCGCATCCTGCCCCTCTTGCTGACACTTGTGACGCTCACCGCCTGCGGCTCGCTCAGCAAACACGCCCACCAACCCATCCCGCCGCTGGACCCGCAGGGCGATGTCTACAAGACCGAAGGGCCCAACGACCCGCTCATCTACGACAGCACCCTCGGCCACAAGAAGGCCATCATGGTCTATGTCGACTTCCCCAATCAACCCCAGACCATCGACACCAAAGAGCGACAGGCCAAAATCCTCGATGGCGATACCTTCTACAACATCTTCGCCAAGCAGTCCTACGGCAAGTTCACCATCGATATCGATCACGTCCACGGCTGGCGACGGATGCCCAAGCCCTCAACCCAGTACAACTCCGACGAAACACTCCCCCACCGCGATCTCTACATCGAAATCCTCGCGCTCTACCCCGAAATCAACTTCCTGGAATACGACTACATCATGGCCAACATGAACGGCCACGGCAACGTCGCCTTCGGCGCTCGCGATGATGAAGCCATCCCCTACCGCGGACAGAAAATCAACGTCGCGCTCAACATCGTCGACCAGGACCCCTACACCCTCGCCCATGAGACCGGCCACCTCATGGGTCTGCCAGACCTCTACACCTACGGCGACCTTACGCCTAAACACCCCACCGGGCCTTGGGACATCATGTCCATCGATGGCGCGACCGGCTTCCTCGGCTGGCACCGCCACAAGTTCGGCTGGCTCGATGATGACCGCAAGACCTACCTCACCCAGGGCACGCACAACCTCACCCTCGCGCCGCTGAACGAGGACCGAGGCCTGTCGATGATCGCCGTGCCCACCGACAACCCGACCAAGCCGAGCAAGGTCTTTGTCATCGAAGTCGCCCAGCCCTTGAGCTTCAAACCCGACAAACTGCCCCGGCCTGCCGGCGTGCTCATCTACAGCGTCGACGCCAAGCTCCCCACCGGCGAAAACCCCGTCGTCGTCTACGCCGCCCCCGGAAAAACCCTCATCCACGCCGCCTACCACGAAGGCGAAACCTTCGATGCAGAGGACGCGCCGATGACCGTCAACGTCCTGAAAAAGAACGACAATGGCAGCTACCGGATCCAGGTCGACGTGAAGCGATAGATCAACAGGTGCCCACGGCACCTGTGCTGAAAGCGTCTACGATGAACTGAGCCTGCCGGAGGGCGATGCTCTTGCCCGGCCGCAGATTGCAGAATTTCACGGCTGGCCAGAAGCCTGTCCTTGCGAATGGATACATAAACTTTGCCTGACACAACCGCTTGATTGCTGGTTGGACAGTGCCTGACGGGGTATGATCGGCTGCTATGAGTCGACACCTGCACATCGATCCCTTCAGCGGCATCGCCGGCGACATGTTTTTAGGCGCGCTGGTGGACCTGGGCGTCGACCTGGACGCGGTACGCCTGGCCCTGAGCCGGCTGCCCGTCGAACGGCCCTACGCCATCACCACAGCCCGCGTCTTCCGTCACGGCATCGGCGCCATCGACCTCAAGGTGCCCCTGCTCGACGAAACGCCCGCTGTCACAGATGTCGTCGGCCACCACAAGCACGGCCACGATCACAGCCACGACCATGACCATACGCATGACCACGATCACGCGCATGACCACCCGCATGATCACGGCCACAGCCACCCGCACACGCATACACACACGCACGAACACACACACCACCATCACCACCACCACACCGGCTACCGCGAAATCATGGCGATGGTCCAGCAACTGGACACCACCGAGCGCGGGCGTCAGCGGGCCGGCCGCGTGGTGACGAAGCTCGCCGAGGCCGAGGCCCGCGTGCATGGCAAGACGCTCGAAGACATCCATTTTCACGAAGTGGGCGCGGTGGACTCGATCGTCGACATGCTTGGCTCGGTCGTCGCGCTGGAACTTCTGGAGATCGATTCGCTCTCGTGCGGGCCGCTGCCCATCAGCCGGGGCTTTGTCCGCTGCGAGCACGGGCTGATGCCGGTGCCCGCGCCGGCGACGGCCTACCTCATGGCAGGCCTTCCAACGATCGGCGTCGATCGCACCGGCGAACTGGTCACGCCCACCGGCGCGGCCCTCGTCGCGGGGCTTTGCGATCGATTCGGCCCGCCGCCGGCGATGACGCTCATTAACGTCGGCTACGGGGCCGGCGACCGCGACACGCCGGATGTGCCCAACCTCCTGCGCCTCATGCTCGGTCAGACACTCAAGCCCGGCGAGCTGGGCCCGCTCACGCCAGCACCCGCGCCGACCCACACGCACACGCATAACCACTGAACCCAACCGCAAAGGACTCGTCTCATGAAGATCGGCATGGTGATCTCCGCTGTCATCCTCCTATTGATCGTCGGCGCGATCTATCTCAAGTCACGGCCCAAGGGCGCAGACGCCGGCAGCGGCGAGATCACGGAAGCGGTCCTGGCCGTGCAGAATCTGCCGGACAACCTGCCGGTCTTGGGCATGGCCGCCGGCGGCGACGCGACGGACACCGCCGACCTGCTCGCGGCCGCCAAGGACGCGGACCGCTGGGTCCGCGGCGGGTTTGAAGATGAAAAAAAGGTGCAGGAGTCGATGCCATTGATCACGCAGGTCATCAACGCCGGCTCAAGCCCGCTCAAGGCTGGCTTCATCGACAGCACGATCGACAACAAAGAGTTTGAGTCCGCAGCGATGAAGCAGGCGATGACCACGATCGGCACCGCCGTGTCGCTGCACATCAGCTACTACCTGGATGAAGCCCAGTTCGATCAGGCCAACCAGCTCGCGATCGCGTACCTGCAACTGGGCCGACAGATGTTCGACAAGAACACCCGGCTTAAAGTGCGGCAGCGGGGCCTGCTCATCATGAAGAAGGCGCTGCAGGAGATCGGCAAGATCGCCGTGGCCTCAGAAGAAGACGGCGAGATCACGGCCGACAAACAGAAAGCCATCAACACCGATGTGATGGCCTGGTTCGATGCGATCAATAAGGTCGACGACGCGTGGAACGCCAAGCTCAAGACGACCGAGTCCACCAACTCGGCGATGAACATCCCCAACATCTCCGACCTGATCAAGATCGCCAACGAAGATAAAGACCTCACGTTCCGCGCCTGGGCGGCGCTTCGGCTGGGCTACGCAAGGTTTGAGCGCGGTGACGCGGGCAACCAGACGGCGATCACCGCCGCGCTTGATGCGCTGGCGAAGAGCAGCGACGCGATGGTC
>JBGSTE010000465.1:0-6826 GCA_041736655.1 Phycisphaeraceae bacterium
GGCGATCCTCGCCCTGCCCGCGGCCAGGCCAGCCCTTGCCCAGGAACAGCGCGACAAGGCCCGGGAACTCTCCAGCGAGATCGAAGAACTCTGCCGGGTACTCGATGGTCGCGTAAGCCCACCTTCGCCGGGCTTAACTCGCCGGGACGTTTGCGAGCAGATCCAGGCCCGTGAGACCGCGATCGCCAGACAAGCACTGCTTGCCCAGGCGTATGAAGCCCAAGGCCACGACCGCGTCGCGCTCTTAGAGTCGGTTCGGCTTAAGAAAGAAGACCTGACCGAGCAGATCGAATCCATCGCCCGGCCGTATGAACAGCGGCTGACCCGGCTCAATGAACAGGTTCAGCGATTTGGCCCGGGCTTTGAGCAGGCGATGCTTGACTTTGCCAAGCGGCTGCCCGTGGGAGCGATCAACATCCAGGGCGTACGGCTGCACCAGCAGATCAACGAAGGACGATTGGCCTATAGCTGGACGGACGAGCAGGGCAAGATGGTGGCCTCAGCCGCAGTCGTCCTGCGCGCTCGGCCGGACACGCTGACCGACCCGCCTCTGGTTCACGACCGATACCCCGTGCTGCTGCAGAACCAGCAGGAAGTTCAGATCAGTGCCGGCTACTTCCTCATCGAATTCCGTGTCAGCGTCGACGAGCTGGCCGGCGAAGCAAGCGTGCTCGATGCGGCGACCAAACTCCTGGATATCGACGCGCTCGGCCAACTGGTGCCACGCGTCGGTCAGGGCGGGTTGGATTGAATTAGAGCCTCTAACAAAATGAAAAGGTGGGGCGGGCATCTTGCCCGCCATCGTGGCGCAGCCACGAGAAGACTTGAATCAGGCCTCTGGCCTGTTGGCGGGCGGAAGCCCGCCCCACTTTTTTGTTAGTTGCTCTAGGTTCGGCGGTATGATCCGCACCTATGTCGCTGCGGCGAAAGTTGATGCTCATCCTGCTGCTCTCTGCCGTGGTGCCGATGCTCGCGGTCCGCGCGGTGCAGGCGGTCTCGATCTTCAACCTCCAGGCGTCCGTCGCGTCGACCATGCGAACGCAACTGACCCAGGAAGCCCAGCAGGACATGCTGCGAACGGTCGATGGCTACGCGCGATCGCTGGACCAGGAGGCGGCCCTGGTCTTTGCCCTCGTGCAGGTGCAGGCCGGCCAGGTCCAGCGTCGGCTGCTCTCGCCCGCACCGGCCGAAGCTCCAGCGATCCCCACGCCGCGCGAGTTTGAAGCCTGGCTCGCATCACCGCCGCAGGGCGTGACGATTCAGGAGAGCCCGCGCCACGCCGCTATCGATCGCGAAGGCAACGTCAGGCCCATGCATGTCAGCTACGACACGCAGGTTGTCCTGCTGCCGCGCCTCAACAGGCTCGTCCAGCCGCGGCGGGACTTGTCCGATGATGCCGAGCAGGCGGCCCTGCGTGAACAGGTCGCACAGCTCGCGGACATGACCGGCATCTACGCGCAGACCTTCAAGCAGGCTAACGAGTTCATCCTCTGGCAATACACCACGCTCGAGTCGGGCCTGCATTTTTCCTACCCCGCCAAGGCCGGCTTCCCGCCGGGCTACGCGCCGCGCCTGCGCCCGTGGTACCGCCTGGCGATCAACACCGACATGCCCATCGCCACCCGGCCGTTTGTCGATGTGACGACCCGGCAACTGATCATCACCTTCGCCCAGGCCGTACGCGATAACGCCGGCAACACGCTGGGCGTCACCGCCATCGACCTGCCCGTCAGCCGGATGCTCGACCCCGCCGCGCTCAACACCGACTGGGCCGACCAGGCACAAGTCATCGTCGTCGCCGGCCAACCCGCAAGCATCGACGACCCCGAGTCCGACCAAATCAACAGCCCCGCCGACATCACTTCTGCACCGGATGTCTACGTCGTCGTCGACCTCAACCAGGACCGTCGGCCTGTCCGCGGTCAGTTGCAGATTCAAACGCTCAAGTTTGATCGCCCCGACGAACGCAAGGCCGTCACCGAAGACCTCATGGCCGGCAAAAACGGCGTGCGACGCGTCTCCATCGATGGCCAGGACAAAATGATCGCCTACGGCCGAATCAACCCCGACGCCGAGCGACCGGTCTTCACCATGATCCTCGCGCCCACCGAGGTCATCCTCGCGCCCTCCGAACAAGCCATCGCAACCATCGAAGACGACCTCCGCGAATCACTCGTCACCACCGGCCTGATCCTCCTGGGCCTGCTCCTGGCCGTGGGACTCGTGGCCTTTGGTCTTTCCTTCCGCCTCACTCGGCCGATCATGGAACTCGTCACCGCCTCACGCCGCGTCGCCGGCGGTAGCCTCGATGCACAGGTCGATTTCAACCGCAAGGACGAACTGGGCGAGCTTGGCCGGGCGTTTAACGAGATGGTCCCCGCTCTGCGCGACCGCATGAAGATCCGCCAGTCCCTGCAAGTGGCCATGCAGGTCCAGCAGAGCCTCCTGCCCGCCGCCCCGCCGCACATCCCCGGTCTGGATATCGCCGGCCACAGCGAGTACTGCGACGAGACCGGCGGAGACTACTACGACTTCATCAACCTCGATGAACTCGGCCCCGATACCCTCGCCATCGCCGTCGGCGACGTCACCGGCCACGGCATCGCGGCGGCGCTGCTCATGGCCACCGGCCGCGCACTCATCCGCTCGCACGCCAACACGCCCAACACCCTCGGCCAGGTCTTCACCGACGTCAACAAACAACTCTGCGGCGGACAATTCACCGGCCGATTCATGACCCTCATGTACCTCATCGTTCAAAGCCCCAGACACTGTAACCCCAGCACCGGCTGCGTCAGCGTCCGCTTCCTCTCCGCCGGCCACGACCCGGTCATCGTCTACCGACCGGCCGACGACACCTTCCGCGACCTGGCCGGCCACGACATCCCGCTGGGCATCGACCCCGACTGGCAGTTCAACGAAGAAAACGCCCACGACCTCCGCACAGGCGACATCCTCGTTGTTGGTACGGATGGCATCTGGGAATGCTTCAACCCCCAAGGCAACCAGTTCGGCAAAGACCGACTCAGAGATACCATCCGCCAATCCGCCCCCGGCAGCGCCGAGTCCATCGCCCAAGCCATCAGCGAAGCCTGCCAACACTGGCGCGCCGAACGCGAACAGAACGACGACATCACGCTGGTGGTGGTGAAGCTTGCGGGGTGATGGGGTTTAGTTCGTCGTGCAACGTGCACGAATTGTTTTCATGTGTGCCACTGACAAGCGGAGTCTGCGGAGCTTGTCAGTGCGACAACGTGAAGCACTGACAAGGCTCAAAGCAGCCTTGTCAGTGGCACCCACTAGAGAAAGATTTCGCACCCGGCGTAAGATTGCGACAAACAAGAACGGGAGGGCAAGGCTCCCGCCAAGCCGCGAACCACTCGCCAGTTACTTAATGGGGAATTCTGAATAACCACGAAGCCACGAAGAGCACGAAGAAAGACAGCCGTCTTTACTTGAATCAAGCATTCCTTCGTGGTCGAGTTTTTCAGAAGGTCCAATAGTCGTTCGCAGGGTGCCACCTCGCGGTTCCCAGCCCGCTTGGTGCCGAACTCCCAGCAACACATCCATCACGATTCGCACTCAGCGCCCTGACAGACGCGGAGTGGCACCGGGCCGAGTGACCTCACTGATTCGACTATCGCCAAGCCATATCGCATCCAACATCGCAAACACGCGTGGTGCGAGCGGCGTGCCGATCACTTCGTCGCGCCGCTTTGCCCAAGCGGCAAGGTCTTTGGACTGGGCCGAGGGGCGTTCTGCTGCGTCGATGACCATAAACTGCGGACCCTCGGGCACCCAGCGTAACGCGACGGCAACGACCGACCGATCTTCCAGCGACGACTGCTCACCCCACTTGCCAATGATGAGATCAAAATTCGCGCCGTGGTCACCGACCCGACTGAGCGTCCACTGAACGAAATACACCGCAACGGCAGCACCATCTTCGTGAAGGTAGCCCCACACGGTGCGGCTCATGTTGCCGCAACACTCGCACGGCCCATGATCTTTGGTCCCCTCTGGATCGACGTCGATCGTCATTGGTGGCCTAACAGTTGATTGAACGCTTCCATTGAGCACACGATTTGGCGTGCTCAATTGCAGGGACGTGTAGATTGTACCGTACAGGCACGACTCAACTGCCCCGGGATTCAATGGCATCACCTCGCGGTTCCCAGCCCGCGTGGTGCCGAACTCCCAGCAACACATCCATCAGGATTCGCCCTCAGCATCCCGACAGACGCCAAGCGGCACCTCGTTACCCTGCCACCCACCTACTTGTTCGATTTCTTCTTAATAAAAGCCTCGGCGAAGGACTGGCCGATGGGGGCCAGGATCTTTGCGGCGCCGAGGTAGTGGTAGCCGCCGTTGGATGCGCCCTGCAACTGTTTCCACTCCTGGGCCGTGAAGTTCTCGGCCATGAGCTTCATCTTGTTCTCCCAGGCGTCCGCGTTGGGGTTTGTCTTTTTCTCTTCCTCGACTTGCTTGTCCACCTTCGGCCAGTAACTTTCCATCTGCCCCAGGAGCTTTTCGAGTTCGTCGTCCCAGAACGGGGCCGTCTCCACAGCGACCACGTTGCCCTTGAACTCTTTGAGGGTGGTGGGCTTGCGCTGAGCTTCGCGGAAGTGTTTCATCGAGCCCTCCTGATCACCGCGCAGGCCGTCGATCCCCATGACGCCGATGACGAACGGCAGCTTCGGGGCGTTCAGGTCCTTCCGCACGTCGCGGATGAAGTGCACGAGCAGTTCCGCGTACGGGTCGTATCCGCCGGCCTCACCCTGCTTGGGGTACACCCCGCCGTCAACGTAATCGTTGAACCCCTGGAACCACACGAAACCGGCCAGCTCGTATCCCTGCCTCTCGTTGTACTCGGGCACCACCCGCTTGATGTCCTTGAGCACCCTCTGCACGTGCTTGATCATCTCGCGGTAGTACACGCCGGTGGCGGCGGCCTTCTCGGCATAAAACGCGGGACGATCCTCGAGCTTCGGAACGCCGTGAGCACCCTCGGGATACTTGTCCCAAAGTTCCTGTGTTTCCTTGGTCAGGACGAAAGCCCCCGCGCTCGGTGAGCGGAAGTCGGTGTGCAGGCTGCGCCCGCCCCACGAAGTCTTGATGATCAGGATGGGCTGATCCAGATGCTTCTGCATCGTCAGGCCGAAGGTGTACTCCGGGCCGATGTTGTTCTCGCCCCCCGCGCCGAACCCGGCGGTCAGTTTGCCGGTCTGTTCAGTCAGGTCCGAGTAGGCGTCGCCGAGGCAACCGATGGACGTGATCCAGACCTTGTCGCAGACTTTTGGTTTGCCGTCCTTGTCGAGCATCTCCTTCAGGAGCGGGGCCGTCGCCGGGTCGTCGGCCATCGCGCCAAACGTCGAGAGATTGGCATGACCCTGCATGTTCGACTGGCCGGCCAGGATGAACACCTTGAGCGGCTTGTCTGCGGCCCACGCCCCGCCAGCGGTCGCGATGAGCATGAGGAAAGAAAAACCGACAGCAAGCACACGAGACCGGCCGAGCAAAAGAAACATACGGGTACCTCGTCAAGGGTGTGTGGATTAACAGGTCGCATGGGCTGGCATAGTATCGCCGCCGAAAGCAAAAGATTAGGTGCTAACCTTTAGTAGCGTCGGCGCCTTGCATCTTACCAGAGCCAAACGATATTCCTGCGATCGCATCGGCGGGCAATTGAGGACTGCTTTGCAGAAGGCCTCTGGAGGCTGGTAATGGTGGGCGTTGATGTAGTGGAGAATCAGCTCGGGACATACGAAAAGACGATTGCCGTCTGGAACATAGATGTTAGCCGCTCCGCGAGCTTCGCCACTGAATTGACAAAGCTCACATTCGTGAACGCCACATGCCACGAATGGTTGCCACGGGTCTTTCGCGAATTCGACGAGTCGCTCATAGACGCGCTGGTCGGTCGAACCGGTTGCGAAAGGTGAAGTCGCAGAAAGCCAGCCGACAGCGAGAAGGCGATCGCTTGGTTCGCAGGGAAGTACCGTGCATGGCGACATGTCATCTTGGTGCGACAAGAGGCACCTAACGCTGCCGCTCAGTGGCGAGCCGCGTGCGGGGCAGGACGCACAAGGCTCGAATTAAACTTTCAACACACGCGTGCTCGTCCACTGCAGCGGTTGGTTAGGCCACAGTCGGACTTTGGCCTTCCCAAAACGCAAGGAGCTTGTCCCACCATCGTCGAGTCTCAGGCCTCAACATCGGCTCAAACTTGGAGAACGGGAGGTTTTCATGCCCGGCGTGGTTCTGGATCGACTCCAAGATACCGATGGTGGCGGCTTCACGAGTATAAGCATCACCGTCAACGTGCAGCCTTTCCAAGGCGGCGAAGATCGGAGCAAGACCTTCGGTCTGGCCCGACGCCACGCACGTCACGATGTGGCGACCCAGCGATCCAAGTTGGACATACACCGGATCGTTGTTGTCCGGCTCCCATCGTGGGGCCACCTCGCGCAACAGCGGGATGATTTCGCCTTGGGTGACCATGGGGTAGCCTAACAGTTGATTGAACAGTTCCATTGAGCACGCAGTTGTGCGCATTCAATTGCACGGATGCGGAGATTTTACCGTACAGGCACGACCGATCTACCCCGGGATTGCGAAGAAAACATACTTGGCATTCTTAGCCTTCACTCAAAACACCCCCTCCTTCTCCTGGTCCGGGATGATCACGATCATCCTGGGGTCTTCGCTTGGGGGCAGGGTGCTGCGGAGGTCGTCGGCGTGGTTTGAGGTGGAGTTGGGGAGGTAGCGCTTGAGGATGCTGGTCAGGAGGGGGCCGGAGATTTCGCCCTGGAGGTCAAAGGGCAGG
>JBGSTE010000511.1:0-4834 GCA_041736655.1 Phycisphaeraceae bacterium
GCTCGGCGGCCTGATGCTGGCCCGGCGTCGACGCAGCAACTGACACGCCACGCCGGATCATCCGGCTGTGGCCCTGGAAGAATCCCTTTGCAGCCGGTTGATCAACCGATTGTCCGGCTGCTTTTCTTGGTAAGACCACCGCCCTCCTCGCGTCAACCTACAGGCTTGTCGATCTTTGCAAGGACAGGGGGTCGATACACGCAGGGTACTTCCCGCTCGAGCCTGTGAAACAGAAGGACCCGCATGGCAATCACGCGTAGACAATTTTTGCGAGCCCAGGGGGCGTTCCTGGCGCTGCCGTTCCTGCCCTCGATCGCGCACGCATCGGTCGTACTGCCGCGGCCGGACAAGAAGCTGTTGATGATGTACGTCCCCAACGGGCTCGTCCGCCGCTGCTTTTTCCCCGGCGAAGAGGAGAGCGACCTGCCCGAGTTTGTCGGCGGATTCAACGCCGAGAAGTTTAAAGACAACAAGCGAGTCAAGAACGCCCCGGGCATCTACCCCCTTGAACTGACGCCGACCATGCAGCCCCTGGCGCCGCTGGCCGACGAGGTCACGCTGGTCACGGGCCTGGACCGGACCTACAAGGACGGGCAGGATGTTCACGCCCAGGGCGCATCGTGCTACATGACCAGCGTTTCGCCGGACCAGGCACTGGCCAGCGGCATGCGCTACCCCAACGGCCGAACGCTGGACCATGTCATCGGCGACGCGGTCGGGCACCGCACCGCGCTGAAGACCCTCGAAATCAGTTGCAACGGGTACAAGGCCCCGAAGGAAGACATCTACTTCGACAACATCTCGTGGTACGGCCCGGGGAAGATCGCGCCGTCGATCAAAGACCCGCGGAAACTCTACGGCCGACTGTTCAAGGGCGACAACTACCGACAACACATCATGGATGTAACGGACCTCATGCGCGCCGACGCGAACGACCTGTCCCGCAAGCTGGGCACGGACGATCGCCAGACGCTTTCGCAGTTCATGGACATGGTCCGGGACATCGAGTTGCGGATCACCCGGCTGGAGAAGCTCGTCACCAGCACGGACCTCAAAGAGCCGACCGATGCGGACCTGCCCCGTGGCCAGTACATCCAGCTGATGGGCGACATGGCGATCCTGGCGATGCAGATGGGGATCACCAATATCTGCAGCTTCATGGTCGGGCCTGAGCGGTGGGATGCGCCGCTGATGTACGAGGGGGTTTTCCCCGAGCCGGTCCAGCACCACAACCTGACCCACAACCAGAAAGGCGATGGCTGGAAGCAGTTGCAGAAGATCGACACGTTCCATATGGAGCAGTTTGCCTACATGGTCTCGCGGATGAAAGAGGTCAAGGAGTCCGACGGCAGCACGCTCCTGGAGAACGCAATCGTCACCTATGGCGCGGGACTGGGCGACGGCGCGACGCACCAGTATTTCGACCTGCCGCTGATTGTCGCCGGCCACGCGCAGGGCGCGATCAAGCAGGGCCGGTTCATCCAGTGCAAGAGCGGAACGCTCAACGCCAACATGTGGCTGACGATCGCCAAGCTCATGGGCCTGGACATGAACCAGTACGCGGACAGCGACGGCGTCATCTCGGACTTGTGGCAGTAGTACCGTTTTAAAGTGGATGGCCCATGCTGATACAAGAAGAGATGCATTATCCCCGGCTGGTGATGTTGTCTTTGTCGCTGCTGCTGGCGATTCATCCGGCGGCCGCGGACGAAGAACTGTCCCCGAAACTGCTGGCGACGCTGAACCAGTACTGCATCAAGTGTCACAACAACGAGAAGGCCAAGGGCAAGGTCAATCTCGCTGCGATCCAGGACGTGTCACAGCTGCGTGCGGACCCGGGCCTGGTCAAGCAACTGATCGACGCGGTCGCCGACGGCCACATGCCGCCCGCGGATCAGCCGCAGCCCGAACAACCGCAGCGCACCGCGCTGATCGAATCGCTCAAGACGATCTTGCGCAGCAGCGACGCGGTGCAATCGCCTCCTCAAAACCCCATCAGCAGGCTCAATCGGCTGCAGTACAACAACGCGGTCCGCGACCTGTTTGAGATCAAGTCCGATGTGTTGCACCTGCCTGAAAAGCTGATGACCCGGCACGAGAACTATCTCACCACAACGCCCGGCAAGATGCCCGACCGTGTCAGCGTGGCTTGCGAATCACTGAGGCAGGTCGGCGGCTTTCAAGAGGTCGAGGCCTATCCCAAGGACCTGCGGGCCCAGCACGGTTTTGACAACCAGGCCGACCAACTCACCTTGTCACCGCTGCTGCTCGAGTCGTTCCTCAAGCTCAGCGTGTCGATCCTGGAGAGCCCCGACTTTAACGAGCAGAACGTCGGGATCTGGCGTGCGTTTTTCGGCGAGCCCCCGGCCGGAGCCGATCGCGAGGCTCAGGTTCGCAGTCGCCTCGGGCCGTTCCTCGAACAGGCGTTTCGTTCGCCGGTGGATGAGGCGACCCGCGAGCGATACGTGGCGTACGCGCTGGCGCAGATGGGCCGGGGCGTTGGCTTTACCCAGAGCATGAAGAAGACCGCCTCGGCGGTGCTGTGTTCGCCCAGGTTTCTGTATCGCGCTGCGGATGTACCCGGCGACTCGTTCGCGCTGGCATCGCGTTTATCGTTCTTGCTCTGGGCCAGCGCCCCGGATCCCGCGCTGCTGCAGCTTGCCCGCAGCGGCGAGTTGGCCGACCCGGCCGTACTCAACCGCACGATCGATCGGATGATCGCCGACCCGAAGATCGCCGGCTTCCTCGATACCTTCCCCGCACAATGGATGCAGTTGGAGAACCTGCTGGCCGCGGCCCCGGACCCGGCCAAGCACCGGTACTACCGCCTGGATGAGGAGCACCCCGCGAGCCTGCACATGGTCCTCGAACCGCTCCTGCTCTTTGATGCGGTGTTCATCGAGGACCGGCCGATCGATCAGCTCATCGCCCCGTCCTTCGGCTACCGCAGCGACTTCCTGCAGGCCTGGTACCGCTCGGAAGAACTGTCGCCGCCCAAGATCGATGCCCAAGCAATCGATCAGGCCAGGCAGGCCCTGATCCAGCAGCGCCGAACGCTTGAACAGAACATCGAAAAGACCCAGGCCCAACTGTCGGCATTGATCGAAGAGCAGACGCTCACCGACGCGCAGACGCAGGCCCGCGAGAAGCTGACCAAGGAACTCGCCCGCCTGGAAGATGCCCTGAAGAAGGCGCCTGTCGAGGTGGACCTCAAGAAGCTGCAGCGCCAGATCGCGCAGCGATACGACAATGATCTTCGCGGCCTGCTGAAATCGCGCAGCTTCCAGCGTGTGCCCATGACGGACCCGCGCTACGGCGGTGTCATGACCAACGCGGCGACGATGACGATGACCTCCTCGCCAAAACGAACCCTCCCCATCGCGCGCGGCGTCTGGGTGACCGAAGTCATCCTCAATGATCCGCCACCGCCGCCGCCCAACGATGTGCCACCACTTAAAGAAGACGACAGCGCCAAGGAAATGACGATCCGCGAGCAGTTCGCCCTGCACCGGGAAAGCCCCAACTGCGCCGGCTGCCACGTGCGCATCGATCCGCTGGGCTTTGCCCTGGAAAACTACGACATCACCGGGCGCTGGCGCGAGCGCTATGAGAACGGCCGGGCTGTCGATGCCAGCGGCACGCTCATGCAGAAACACGCGTTTGACGGTGTCGTTCAGTTCAAGGCGGCGCTCGTGCAGGAAAAACAGCGGTTTGCCCGGGCATTCACCGAACATCTCCTGCGCTTTGCGCTGGCCAGGGAGCTGGTGCCAGCGGACGCCTTGACGGTTGATCACATTGTCCAGCAGGCCATGGAAGACGACTTTCGGATCAGGTCGATCCTGCGCCATGTCATCCTCAGCGATACGTTTATTCAGCCGGACTGACCCGCGGCAGACCTACGCGATGTCGGACGTTGTCTGAATGGGGCTGTATCCTGAAGCGTATGAAGGGTATCCGTGTCGCCACCTCTGATGATGCGATCGGCGTTGCCGATCTGCACTACCGTGTCTGGCGGCCTGACAAGCTATCGGCCCCGGACACACGCGTGGCGTTTGGCTCGTTGTTCTCCGCGTTGTTTATCGATCCGCCTGCCGGTGATCCGCTGATGCCGAGCCTGGTGTATGAGGATGCACAGGGCGCGGTGGCCGGCTTTCTTGGTATCGTCTGCCGACCGATGCGCTTCAGGGACAAACCCATCCGGATGGTCGTCGCGACACAGTTCATGCTCGACGACCAGGTTCCGAGTTCCATCGGACTGAAGATGCTCCGTCAGGCGCTGGAGGGTCCGCAGGACATCTCGTACGTCGACATGGCCAACCCGCGCGGCGCTCGATTTGCCCAGGCGATTGGCTTTGTCCGGCTCGATGCGTTCAGCCGACACTGGCTCAGGCCGATCCGCCCGATCAAGCTCGCGTGCGTGCTGGCCGGGCAGAAGTTCAAGCGAAGCTCAGCGTCCCTGCCGACGCGTGCGGTTGATCCGCAAGCTTGTCAACGGTTCGAAGCGCGGTCTGTCGGTGGGCTGACACCCGAGCCGATCACCGCGGATGTGTGGATGAACGACCTGCCGAAGCTGATGACTGCGTCATTCGTTCCGGTGTATGACACGCGTTGGGCGCAGTGGATCAGCCAACGGCTGTGCCACACCTTCGAGGGCGGAATCGCGCGCGGCGTGTTGCTGCGATCCTCTGACGGCCAGGCCGCCGGCTGGTACATCTACCAATGTGTGCCGGGCCAGATCGGACAAGTTGCGCAGGTCCTCGCCAGACCCGGTCAGGAGCGCACGATCCTCAGCCACCTCATCAGTGACGCGCGGGCGCACGGCCTGGCGGCGCTG
>JBGSTE010000494.1:0-3857 GCA_041736655.1 Phycisphaeraceae bacterium
ACGCGTTGACAGCCAACTGTTCACGCGTCCGGCGTCCGTAGGCCGCCGGCTATTTTGGTCACTCGCTTACGCTTCGTGCTCTGAAGATGCCAGCGTGATGCTCACTTAGCCCGCTTATAAAACGGCAGCTTGCAGACCTTGCCGACGACTTCGCCGCTGCCGAGCGGGATGCCCACGGCGTCGCCTTCCATGACTGCACCGGGCGTGATGTAGGCCATCGCGATCGGAACGCCGAGCGTCGGGCTCAGGCAGCCGGAGGTGACGGTGCCGATCTTGTTGCCGTCGTGGACGATGTTAGCGCCTTGGCGGGGCGTGCGTTTGCCGTCGATTTTGAGGCCGATGAGTTGCTTGGGGATTCCGTTGGCGGCGATTTTTTCCAGCGCGTCCTGTCCGATGAAGCGTGGGATGGCCGGGCCGTCGGTTGACTTATCTTTATCAAGCGCGACGGCGAACTTGAGGCCTGCGGACAAGGGGTCGGTATCTTCGTCCAGTTCGTGGCCGTAGAGCGGCATGCCCGCCTCGATGCGGAGGGTGTCGCGCGCGCCGAGGCCTGCGGGCTTGACGATGCCTTCGCCCTTGTCTTTGAGGAGCAGCTTGATGGCCATGGACGCCATCTTCGCGCCGAGGATGACCTCCACGCCGTCCTCGCCGGTGTAGCCGGTGCGGGAGATGATCATCTTGAGGATCATCAGGTTTTTCTCGGTAAACCAGTAGTTTTTGAGGGTGGGCACGGTGCTGGAGAACTTGCCGATGCGTTCCATGACGCGCGGGCCCTGCACAGCGATCATCGCGGTCGACTCGGTCTGGTCGTCGACCTTGGCGGTGAAGTCGAACTGCTTGATGACCGCGTCGAGGTGGGCGAGCACCTTGGCGCGGTTGCTGGCGTTGACCACGAGCATCCAGTCTTCGGGGAAGCGGTAGACGAGGATGTCGTCGATGACGCCGCCGCGCTCGTTACAGATCAGGGAATAGCGTGCCTGGCCGACGGACATGTCGCTGACCTTGCGGGTCAGGAGCGTTTCGAGGAGCTTGCGTGCGTGTCGGCCTTCGATGCGGACGCGTCCCATGTGCGAGACATCGAAGACGCTGCCGCTGTTTCGGCACTGGTTGTGTTCGTCGATGATCGAGCCGTAGTGGATGGGCATTTCCCAGCCGGCGAAGTCGACAAAGCGGGCGCCGTGTTCCTGGTGGTAGCCGTAGAAGGGTGTGCGTTTCAAGGCGGGTTCCCTGTGGGTTTGATTCGTCGCAGGGGTATTGTAAGCGTGTAGCGGATGACGCGCAGCGTCCGGATCGAATCATTGCAACTCGACACGGGACGCTGCGCGTCGCCCGCTACGCGGTGAAGTGTTCAGGACACTGAAAACTACTCGATGACTTCGAACTGGTCGTCGATGGAGTCGGTGAGTTCGGCGCCTTCGTTGGGTTCGACGCCGAGGTAGATGAGCGAGCGTTCGATGACACGGCGGAAGGCGGGTGCGGCGACGATCCCGCCGTAGTGCCCGACGGATCGGTCGGGGTCACGGATGAAGACGCCGACGACCAGGCGTGGCTGCTCGACCGGAGCCCCACCGAGGAAGGAGGACATGTAGCGGTTGTCGAAGTATCGGCCGGTGACGGGGTCCGGGAGCTGGGCGGTGCCGGTCTTGCCGAAGCTGTCGTAGAAAGGCGAGTTGGCTTTTTTGCCGGTGCCGTCGAGGACGGCGTCGCGCATCGCCAGGAGAGTTGCTTCGGCGGTGCGTCGGCTGACGACGCGTTGGGGTTCCTGTGGCGGTGCGTCGGGATCGCGTGGCTTGAGGGCTTCGATGCGGGGCTGGACCATGACCCCGCCGTTGGCGAGGATGCTCATGGCGCGGACCATCTGGATGCCGGTGGTGCCGATCTCTTGTCCCATGGGCCAGGAGCCATGCGAGTACGACTTGGCACCGCCGTTCTCGTGCATGGTCAGCAGTCCCGGGATTTCGCCGGGCAGGTCGATGCCGGTGTTCTGGCCAAAGCCGAAGGATCGCATGATGTCGTAAATCGCTTCGACCTTGACGCGCTGGGCGCCCTTGGCCATGCCGATGTTCGACGAATACTTGAGGACCTTGTGCCAGGAGATGACGCCCTTGCCGTGGACGTCGTGGAGTGTTCGGCCGTTGGGCATGGTCCACGCGCCGCTGGTGGTCGTGTCGATGAGGTCGCCGGGGGTGATGACGCCGAGCTCGACGAGTCCAGCCCAGACGAAGGGCTTGAAGATCGAGCCGGGCTCGAAGACGTCGGTGACCGGTCGGTTGCGTCGCATCTCGTCGGTGACGTCCTGGAACGCGCCGGGGTCGTAGCTGGGGTAGGTTGCGATCGCGAGGATCTCGCCGGTGTTGGGCTGCATGACGATGATCTGGCCGGAGTCGGCCTTGAACTCGTTGATGGTCGCGGCGAGTTCTTCCTCGGCGATGCGCTGGATGTAGGCGTCGATGGACAGGCGGATGTTCTCGCCGTCCTCGAAGGGCACGTAGCCCTGGTCGCTGAGCCACATGCGTCGGCGTTTGAAATCTCGCATGAACTGGTACTGGCCGGGCTTGGCCTGGAGGCGTTTTTCCCAGTAGTTTTCCAGGCCTTCGAGCCCGTTGCCGTCGCGGCCGACAAAGCCCAGGAGCGTGCCGGCGAGCCGGCCCTGGGGGTAGTCGCGGACGGTGACCGGCTCGATGAAGATGCCCGGCAGCTTCTTTTGCAGGTCCAGCTTGAGGAAGGTGTCGACCTGTTCATCGTCCATGCGGTCATCGAGCAGGACGTAGCGTGCGTTGCTCCTGCCCGAGAGTTTCTTATCCAGTTCGACGGGGTTGTAGCCCAGTTCGAAGGCGATGGTCTCGGCGAAGGCGATGGGGTTTTCGATGTGGGCCGGGTCGCAGAAGAGGCGGTAGCCGACACGCGTGGCGGCGAGGACGCGGCCGGTGCGGTCGATCAACCCGCCGCGCATGGCGGCGAGGGGGGCGCTGCCGATCTGTGATTCTTTGAGTGCGGTGATCTGCGGGTTGGGGTAGGCCTGGAGTTGATAGACTCGGCCGAGCAGGCCCAGGAACATGAGTGTGAGGACGATGACGACGGCCCGGCCGGTGAACATGACGCGGCGCTGGCGCTGCTCTTCGCGGGCCTGTGCGGTGTCGGGCCGCCAGTCGCTGAGGCGGAAGGGGCCTTCGGCCTTGGGCTTGTCATCGGGTTTGGGTGTGTCGCTCATCTCGTTGCGTCGGTCGGCGTGTTTATCAGGGTGCCCCGGCTATTTGTTGAGCGGGTGCTTGTGTGTACTTGGGGTGCCCCGGCCGCTTGCCGGCCGGGTGCTTTGTCGTGGCATTCTTGTTCTGTCGCCCGGTTGGCAAGCAACCGGGGCACCCTCGCCAACTAGTCACGGCACATCACGGGGCAGGATCAGGCGGCGGGGGTGTTGTCAGGCCCGGCGCGGAGGTGATCGGTTCGAGCTTCAGTCGGCTGCGATCGACCGCGTGCTTGAGGGCCTCGGGCGTCGACAGGCGGGCGATGCGGATCTGCAAGTCCTTGATGAGTTCGCGGTCGGCCTTCATCTGCGTGTGGTTGACGGCGATGGCGTGCTTGTCGTTGAGCTGCTGCTGGCGCATCCCCAGCAGGCCCGCGCCGATGGCGGCCAGCAACAGCACGACGGCGAGGTAGCGGAGGGTCAACGTAAGGCGTCCATCAATGTGAATGGGTTTGACCTGACTCATGAAGCGACGGGCGGGACACCCATCCCACCATCAGTCATCACTTGGCGGGCAGCTTGAGCACCATGCCGACCTTGATCGCATCGGGGCTGGCGAGCTGGTCGCGGTGGGCTTCGTAGATTTCTTTGTAACGCTTCTTGTCGCCCAGCA
>JBGSTE010000499.1:0-2204 GCA_041736655.1 Phycisphaeraceae bacterium
CGCGCCGGCGTGGCCGCCGAAGGCGACGCCGACTTCGACGCCGCGTCGCAGGCCGCGTTGATTGACAAGTGACGGGAAGGCCGCGTAGCCGCTGCGCCACGCACCCTCGTACTTCTGGATCAGCTCGTTGAGTTGTTCGTCGTCTTTGAGCATCGCGTGTCTCACGGTTAGGCGGCGGGCTTGACCAGGCGTGCCAGGCGTTGTCGGATGGAGTTCAAACCCTGCCCGAGCACGTGCAGGCGTCTGCCGCGGGTTGCTCCCTCGACGCGCAGCGGGCGTTTTTCAAGGTCGGTGAACCAGCGCTGCTGATTGTCGCTTTGCAGGAGATAGAACTGCGACTCGCTGGTGAGCCTGCTGAAGTATGGCCGAAGCAGCGAGAGCGCCAGCCGGTCGGTTTTGCCGGGCTGATGCTCGCGCTGCCAGTAGCTGTTGTGGCCGATGCGGTGGTCGTAATAGCCCGTGGGGCAGACGCTCAAGCGTGAGCCGGTCGCGACCAGACGCAGGGCAAAACCCCACGAATCCAACGCGCCGACCCCTTCGGGAAATCCGCCGGCACGCCGCCAGGCTTCGCGGGTAAAGAGCAGATTGCCCGCGGCGCCGGGCGGGTCCTGCATCGCGCAGTACTGCTCGAGCGTTGCCCGGCCGGTCGGGTAGCGGTGTGTCCACGCGGTCATGCTCGGCTCGTCGCCGTCGCGGAAGAGACGCACCTCACCAAAACACGCGGCATCTGCTCCGTCACGCACCAGGTGCCGACGCAGCGGCGGCACGACATCGGTCGGCAGCACGTTGTCCGCGTCGAGCATGAAGATCAGGTTGTGGCTTGCTTCGTTGATCGCGCGGTTGCGGGCGGCCCCAGCCCCGGTGTTGCGATCCTGCCTGATGAGCCGCAGCTCCGGATAGGCCTGACACAACTCATCGATGACGTGCGCGGTGGCATCGGTCGAGCCATCGTCGATCAGGATCAACTCATCGCCCCCGCAGAGGTTGTCCTCCATCACCGACGCCACCGCCTGCCACAGCGTTGCCTCGGCGTTAAACACGGGGATCACGTAGCTGATCGGAAGCGCCTGCTTCTGAACCCACCACACGCAGTTGCCCGCGTGATGCACCGGCCAGTCCAGCCGCTGGAAAAAACCATCGACCGCGTGCTGCACGTCAGGCAGGTCGGGGTTGTCGTAGTCGTGCCCGGCCAGGATGCCGCCGTCACGCACCTTGTCGGTCCATGCGCCCAGGTCCGCCACGACCGATGCGTAGCGATGGTCGGCATCGATGTAGACAAAGTCCACCGACTGGTCGTCGATGCGCTGTGCGGCGCGGACCGAGGTTTCGCGGATGAGTTCGAAGCGTCGGCCGAAGCGCGCGAGTCGATCCAGCGTGCGGTGGTAGACGTGGTCCAGGTGTCGCTGCTCTAGGTTGGTCGGGTCGTTGTAGCCGACCTGGTGCGTGTAGGGGTCGACGCCGATGAGCGACTCGATGCCGCGGTAGTTCAGCAGCGCCTCGCAGTGCCCGCCGTAGCCGACGCCGACCTCGACGCCGGTGCTCAGCCCGCGGGCCTTGACCAGGCGCAGGAACTGCGTGTACGCCGATTGCCAGGCCTCTTCGTGGCGCTGCTGCAGGTTGACCAGATCGATGTGGGGGATGATGGGTTTACTCATGCGGCGCAACTCCCTGTGCTGGTGTTGGCGATCGCGTCATGGAGTTGGGTTTTGCGTGTTCCGTGGCCCGGCAGGTTGATCAGGCCGAGGTTGATCGGGTCGTAGTTCGCCGACCACTGCTCGGTGACGGTAAAATCGATAAGGTCTGCGCCCCAGAGGTACTCGCGCATGCCGTCGCGGTAGCCGCCGACGCCGACGCTGTAGCGACCGGGCCGAAGCAGCAGGGCGGGCAGTTCGACGCTCGCTTCAAATCGGCCGGCGGGCAGGTCGGTAGGTCGTGCCGCGTCATGCTGGGTCACGATACGAACGCCGTCGCGGTAGATCGAGAAGGTGGTTCGGAAGTCGGGGATTGCGCGCTTGGCTTCGCCGACGACATGCAGTGTGATCGACTGATCGGGGCGGATGATGCGCGGGTCGTTGTTGTCTACGCCGTTGATGGTGAGGTCTCGGAAACGCACGGTCTGCGCGAGCGGTCCGTTGAAGACGCCCGTGGGATCGCGGCGCCAGTCGGCGACGAGGCGGAGGTACTGATCGATCGCGCTCTGCGGG
>JBGSTE010000512.1:0-25580 GCA_041736655.1 Phycisphaeraceae bacterium
CTCCACCCTCCACGCCCATGTCACACACCACACGACGAGGACCGGTCAAGCCTTCGATGAACATCACGCCGCTCATCGACGTGGTGTTCCTGCTGATCGTGTTCTTCATGATCGTGAACAACATCGTGACCGACGAGGTGCCGGAGCTGCAGTTGCCGGACCTGATCGACCCCGAGACGCACCAGCCCGAGGGCGAGTCGCGGGTGATTGTGAACATCATCCCCGAGCAGGCCTTCGAGCCGGACAAGGAAGCAGGCCGAAAGGTCGGCCCGGGTAACTCGGAGATGCAGGTACTTTCGCGTGGCGGCTCGGTCAAGGCGGTATCGATCGGCAACAAGCAGTGGCTGATCACGCAGGAAGGCGCACTCAAGGATTTTCAGGAGTTCGCCAAAAATACGATCGCTGACCGCTTTGGCAAGAGCGGCCAGGCCCCGCTGATCATGCTCCGTGCCGACGCGGGGGTGTACTACAACCAGGTCCTGCCGATCCTCAACACGCTCCAGCAGGCCATGGCCGAAGCGCTGGACCCGGAAGTCGCCGCGACGACTCCGGTGCATCTGGTGGCCTACATGCCACGGGACTAAGCGATAACGAACCACCGGCCGGTGAACCGGCCTCTGCATGAGTTCTTGACGATGGAAGAACGACCCGACAGCCCGATCACAGACCCCAACGACTCGCCCGAGGGCGAGGACGACCAGGTCGTCCATCACGTCTCGCAGCGCAAGAAGCGAAAGAAGGGCGTCGGCGGCGAGGAGCTCTCGCTCCAGCTTACGTCGATGATCGACGTCATCTTCAACCTGCTGATCTACTTCGTCATCACCGCCAACTTTCAGATCGACGAGGGCACAATCCTCGCGACCCTGCCAGGCAACGCGTCGAACAGCCCCGTGGAAACAATCCTCGATCCGCCGGTCGTCATCGACCTGACCTCCGGCGACGACGGCGTCACCTATACGCTCTCGGTTGACGGCCAACGGCTCAACGGCGTCTCGGAACTGCGCGGCTACCTCGTCGGTCAGGTCCAGGGCGGACAGATCGCCATCGACGACCAGGTCCAGATCAAGCCCCAGGGCGTGGTCCGCTGGCAGCACGTGGTCAACGTCTTCAACGCCTGCGTCGCCGCCAAGCTCGAACAGGTCGGCTTCGCGCCGTCTTGATCGAGCCGGTGCTTCTGTGCGATGGTCGTGGCCTGACGCGGCGCTACAATGCTTTGATTCTTCAAGAACAATCCTGATCAGAGACCGGATGCCGATGTTCAACGCCAAACCCCGGAAATTTTCCCGGAAACTCCCACGGAACAGCTCGCTGCGGTCAAGCGTCTTGCGCCTGCTGGCCCCCGCAACGTTGAGCCTCCTGGCCTGCGCCCCGGTGTCCGCTCAGATCGAGGCCCTGCGCCAGAGTGATGACCAGTTCATCCGCGGCCTGCGCGAGCGCGGCATGTCCGACCTGCTCGAACGCTTTGTCGAGAAGGACCCGCCCAAGGACCCCATCGCCCAGCTCGCGCTGGAAGTTGCACTCAAAGAGTTCATCGCCGACGAACGCATGGCCCGGGCCTCAGAGATCAGTCAGCAGGGCGGCGCGGATGCCGTCGAGTCGGCCATCGCCTTGTTCAACGAGAGCAGAACGGCCTACGAGCAGGTCCTCGCCGCGCAGAAGAGGCTCATCGCCGAGCACGCGAGCGACGAACGGCTTCCGCTCTGGCAGACCGACTACGCCGAGATGCTGGTGGACCGCTACCTGCCCCGCTATTTCGACAACGCCAACTGGGTCTATGAGTTCGGCCTGCCCAGCGAAGAGCAGCGAGCGGCCTTCGAGTCGGCGATGGTCGAGGCGCTCGTCGCCACCGCCGACGCGTCCTTCCGCCTCGACGACCTGCCCCGCCGACTGGGCCAGATCCCCGAGCTTAAGCCCAAGCTCGAAGCGATGGGTATCTGGTTCACGATCGAAGATTACCGCACGCTCAGCACGCCGTACTGGCTGGCGCAGTCTGCCCACGGCGTGTCGCTGATCCCGGATTCAAACCCGTACTACCAGGGAAAGACGATCCGCGCCCAGAAGCTCGAGCCGGTCAACGAAAAGCAGCGCCTGCGTGGCATGGTCGTCGACGCGCTGGCCAACAGCCTGATGCAGAACGAGCGGACCAAGCTGACCGCCAGGCTCTTCAGCGGCCGAACGCTCGTGTGGTCCAGCAAGAGCGCCGACATCGACGACGGCGTGGACCTGTATCTCGACGGCCCCGATGGCGTGATCACCAAGGCCGCCGACCAGTGGCAGGGCTATATCGCGACGCTGGCCAAGGCGGTGGGGCGGTGGAACGGCGGGGAACTGGCAACATCGCTGGAAATCCTCGGCGGGATGGACCGCAACATCTACGTGCAGCAGCAGCTCCAGAAGGGCGACATCAGCCCGCGCCTGCTCGCGGCGGACCTGATGTTCCGCATCCTCACGGCCCAGGCCAAGAAGGCCCCGCCGTCCGAGCAGCCCAAGCTCATCGCTCAGGCGTACGAACAGGCCTATGTATCGCTCATCGATGGCGACGCCGACCCGCGCTTCCGCAACACGCTGTTTGAACGCTGGGCCAACAGCGCCGACAGCGACACCGACCCCGCGTCGCTTCCGCCGGCGGTGCGGATGGGTATCGGCGAGCAGTTGACGCTCCAGGGCGGTTTCGAGGCCGAGCGCATCGGCCAGATCATGGAGACCCAGCCGCCGGTCATCCAGAGCGAGCGTGATCTGATCCAGAAGCAGCGCGAGGCGGTGGAAGAAGTCCTCAACCGCGCGGTGAAGTTCAACGAAACACTCATCGGCCAGGACATGCAAGGGCCGATCCTCGCGCGTGGCCTGTACAACCTGGGCATGAACAAGTTCAGCCTGGCTCGGCTGGAGCAGGCGTTTAACGACGGCAACGCCAACATGGTCAAGTTCCAGGAAGTCGCGGACCTCTGGCTGCAGGTGGGCCTGCGCGTTCCGGAAGCCACGCAGCTTAAAGAAGCGCTGGTGTATTCCAACAGCCTGGCGATCGCGCAGGACCGCTTTGCCAACATCGAAAGCGTGACACTGCCGCGCGTTCGGGATATCTACAAGAAGTCCTTTGAATTGCTCTGCGAGCGCTGGCCGCTTGAGGATTTCGTGCAGGACCAGCGTGTCTACGCCGGCTTTTATCTCTACGAAAAGCCCGGCGACTTCGCCAAGGCGGTCGAGATCTACCGCGCCCTGCCCAACACGCACAACGACTATTTCCAGGCCCGTCGGCAGATGCTGCTGGTCTTGCAGCGACAGTTCCGCACGCTCGCGGATCAGAAGCGGCTGATGGAATCGACCAGGCCCGCGGATGATGCGCCGGAGCTTGAGCGCAACGCGTGGGCTGCGCAGTACGACAAGGTGCTCGAAGACCTCGAGCGCATGCGGGCTGACATCTTGGAGGAAGCGGGCATCGTGATCCTCGACGCGGAGGATGAAGTGAAGAACGGGGAAACGCCGACGCTTCGCTTTACCGCCGCGACGGCCACGGGCGCTGCGAAGATCGTGCTCGCGGGCGTGCAGGCCGAAGCCGGGCAGGCGGACAAGGCCCTGGAGCTTCTCGAAGGCTTTGAGAAGCAGTACGCGGCCGACGGCCCGTATGCACAGCTTGCCGAGCTTCAGCAGAACCCCGAGGGCTCCAAGGCGAACCTGCAGGGTCTGGTGCAGTCGGCCCAGGAACAGCGGATCATCGCGCTGCTCGATGCCGGGCAGGCCGAGAAGATGGCCGAACAGGCCCGGGTGATGATGGACGCTTCGCCGGACGTGGCGGCGGCGGTGGTCAACGGCGTGCTCGAGCGCATCCGCACGACGATTGACCGCGAACGCCGGGCCGAGGCCAGCGCAGCCTTTGAGCGCCAGAAAGAACAGGCCCGCGAGAACATCAAGACGCAGGCCACCTTCGCCGTCAAGCTCGGCGAGTTGCTCGTGCAGTGGGCTGGGAAGCAAGGGTTTGACCCGCAGAAGATGACCGCCTACCGGATGCCGCTGGCCGAGTCGCTGATCCTCGCCGGCCGAACGAAAGACGCGCTCGCCATCATGCAGCCCATCGCCAAGGCTTTCCCCACCAACTTCAGCATCCGCATGAAGACCGGTAGGGCCTACATCGAGGTCTACCGCACCGACAAGTCAGTCGATAACTTCAACAACGCACACGACCAGTTCGCCGAGATCATCAAGTACTACAACGCCCGGTCCGAGAAGCCGGATATGTACTGGGACGCCTGGCTGCAGGTCTGCACGCTCAAGGAAATCGCTGGCGGCGAGATCGCCAAGCAGATCCCCGAGCACGCCCGCATGCTCCTGCGTGTGGACGAAAACCTCGGCGGCCCGAACTTCAAAGACAAATTCATGACAATCTTCGACGCCAACGGCGGCGTTCAGCGCCTGCCCAAGCAGCCCTGATCCGGCGAGTGTAATGCGACAAACTCATCAAAGGTCCTATATCATAGGACTTCAATGTCTTTTGATAGGAGTAGCCCCCATGGCCATCGCCAAACGCAACATCCCCGGCACCGACCTGACCGTTTCCCTGCTGGGCTTTGGTAACTTCACCTTCGGCGTCAACTGGTGGATCGACGCGACCGACGAACAGGCCGTCGCCGTGCAGAACCAAGCCTTCGACCTGGGCGTGAACTTTTATGATACCGCCCCGGCCTACGGCAACTGGCGCGCTGAAAAACTCCTCAAGCCCACGATCGCCTACGCCGGCCGAGACAACGTCGTCATCTCAACCAAGTTCGGCTACGACCTGGTCTCCGACCCCGGCGAAGAGGGCAGCCACCGCGAACGCAAACAGGACTTCTCGCGCACGGCCATCCTCGCCGAGTGCGAGCGCTCGCTGGAGAACATGGGCATCGACTGCATCGACCTGTACCAGGCCCACAACATCCGCCACAAGCACTACAACGATGAACTGCTGGGCACGATGGACCTGCTCATGCAGCAGGGCAAGATCCGCTACTGGGGCGTCGCCCTGGGCCCGGCTATCGGCTGGCGCGAAGAGGGCCACGAAGGCCTCCTGAAGTACGGCGCGGCGACGGCCCAGACGGTTTACAACATGTACGAACAGGAGCTTGGTCGGGAGTTGGGCGAGATCTGCGATCACTTGCAGCGTGGCGGGGTGATCAGCCGTGTGCCGACCAACTCGGGCATGCTTGATGACGAGTTTAAGAGTGCGGACCACAAGTTTGACCCCAACGACCACCGCAAGTTCCGCGACCGCAACTGGCTGGTCTACGGGCTTAAGAAGAACGACATGGTCCGCCCGCTGGCGCACGAGCTTGGGCTGAACCTCCGGCAGTTCGCGATGCGCTGGCTGGGCAGTCAGCCGGGCATGGTGAGTATCGAGCCGAATATTCTCAGCGTCGAGGACGTGAAGGACTACGCGATCGGCTGCACGGGCGAGCCGCTGCCGGCCGATGTGCTCGAGCAGATCGCCCAGTGGTACGCGGAGGACTTCGGCCTGGGCGATGCGGCCCACCCCTGCGACCACAAGTCGTCGTTTACCGAAAGCGGCAGCATCCGCAGCCAGTACATCGCCCCGGAACTCAGCGCGGCGCGCTAGCGTGACTCGGTCAATGCAAGATCAATCACTGGGCCACCCCGCTTATCCGGGGTGGCCTTTTTGGTGATGATGAACCGTAAAACGCGATGCACGTACAATCTTCGCATGACCGAGCCTGTGGATGATCAGACACTCGACGACCCGCTGCCGACGCTCGGCCAGGCGTCGGTCGTCCGCTGGCTGCTGGGCCTGAACATCATCATCTTCGCGCTGGACCAGATCCTCCGGCTGACCACCAAGAGCGACCCGACTCAGGACGGCGGGCTCCTGACTTTTTACGGCAACTTCAACATCGGACAAGGGATTAACGGCCACCAATACTGGCGGCTCCTGACCTACCAGTTCCTGCACGCCAACCTGTTTCACCTGGGCATGAACATGATGGCGCTGTATGTGTTTGGCCCGATGATCGAATTGTGGTGGGGCAGCCGGCGGTTCCTGGCGTTTTATCTCCTGTGCGGGGCCTGCGGTGCCTGGCTCATGGCCAACCTCGCGTTCTTCCCGTCGCTGGTCAACGCGCAGGAGGCCTGGCTCGTCGGCGCGTCCGGCTCGATCTTCGGCGTACTCGTCGCGGTCGCGATGGTCTACCCCAACGTCGAAGTCAAACTCATCCTCCCGCCCATGTGGGTCAGCGCCCGCAAACTCGCGATCCTCTTCCTCCTCCTGTCCTTCGGGTCGATGTTCATCGGCAAAAACGTCGGCGGTAACGCCGCCCACCTCGGCGGGGCCCTGTTCGGCTACATCCTCGTCCGCCGACCGTGGTCGCTGGACTTTGTCGATGAAAACGCCCCGAAACTCGATCCGCCGGGCAAAGCCAGCGATCAAAAGGGGTGAAGCGTGCGTCCATTGAATACAGAAACACCACGAAGCTGACCGACGTAAACGATCATGGGCTGGGAAGATCGACACTACAACCAGAGCGGTGACGGAAGCGGCGGGTTTGGTCGGCCGATGGGGGGGCGTTCTGTCGTCACGCTCCTGCTCATTGTCAACTGCGTGGTATTCATCCTCGACAGCATTCTGACCGGCGGGTCGCGTGTGCCGGACTGGATGTCGCCTTACCTGATGGGCCGGTTCTCGATCGACGAAGCGGTCGAGCGTTTTCAGCTCTGGCGAATCATCACCTATCAGTTCCTGCACGGCGACTTCCTGCACATCCTGTTCAATATGATCGGGTTGTACTTCTTTGGCCCGATGCTCGAGCAGTGGTGGGGCAGCAAACGATTCCTCGCTTTTTATCTGCTTTGTGGTGTGGGTGGTGTGATTCCCTATACGGTCATCGGCTTGCTTGCGCCCGGTATTATTCTCGACCCCGGCTCGCCGGAACTGGCGGAATATGCAGGCAAAGTGGTGAAGCAGGTGGGTTTGATCGGTGCGTCGGGATCGATCTATGGCATCCTCGTCGCGTGCGCGGTGCTGTATCCGAAGATGGAGGTCAGGCTGCTGTTCCCGCCGATCCCGATGAAGATGCGCACACTGGCGATTGTCTTTCTGACGATTGCGGCGTTGTCGGTGATTGCCGGATCGCCCAACACCGGCGGCGAACTGGCGCACCTGGGTGGTGCGGCGCTGGGTTTCCTGCTCATCAAGCGGCCGTCGGTTTTGAACTGGGCTGACCGTTTTTCTCCATCAGCGATCCAGGCCGGTTACACGAAGGGCCGCTTCGAACGCAAGATCAAGAAAGAGCAGGCCACGCGCGAAGAGATCGACCGCATCCTCGCGAAGGTGTCGGAGAAGGGATTGGCATCGCTCACCGGCCGTGAGAAGAAGCTCTTGCAGCAGGATACGGATCGCTTGCGCGGCAATTAGTTTCATTTCTCAAGCCAAGTCGCGAAGTCAAGGCAATTTAGAAACCACAGATGCACACTGATTCACACAGATGAATTCTTATCCGTGTTCACCTGTGTTCATCTGTGGTTTCATGAGTCTCACTACTTCGCGCCCTTTCACCTTTGCGTGAGTTAAGATCCGCTCCATGCCCGCATTGACTTTCGAGATCAAAGCCAGAGACGCCACCACCCACGCCCGCGTCGGCCGGGTGACGACGCCGCATGGGGCGTTCGACACTCCCGCGTTCATGCCGGTGGGCACGCAGGGCACGGTCAAGGGGCTTTGCCCACAGCAGGTCCGCGACACCGGCGCGCAGATCATCCTCGGCAACACCTACCATCTCATGCTTCGGCCCGGCAGCGAGCTCATCGCACGGCACGGCGGGCTGCAACAGTGGACGCGCTGGCAGGGGCCGATGCTCACCGACTCCGGCGGGTTCCAGGTCTTCTCGCTGGCTCAGATGAACAAGATCACCGACCACGGCGTGACCTTCAAGAGCCACCTCGACGGCGCGATGATCGAACTAACCCCCGAACGGTCGATGCAGGTCCAGCACTAACTGGGCGCGGACATCATCATGGCCTTTGATGATTGTCCGCCGGCCAGTAGCGAATTTAACGGGGATAGCGCGGCGTATACCGAGCGTGTTCGGATCGCCAATGAACGCACACTGCGCTGGCTTGACCGCTGCATGGCGGAGCACCGTGGCAGTGGGCGTGACGCCCAGCAGGCGCTGTTCCCGATCGTGCAGGGCGGGACGGACCTGGACCAGCGGGCTTGGTGTGCCCAGCGGATCTGCGCCATCGACAGCCCGGGGTACGCCATCGGCGGGGTGGCGGTGGGTGAAGGGCCTGACGAGATCAGGCGGGTGGTGGATTTCACGGCTCCGCTGTTGCCGGTGGATCGGCCCAGGTACCTGATGGGCGTGGGGTACGAGCGGGATATTGTCCACGCGGTACGGGCGGGGGTGGACATGTTTGATTGCGTACTGCCGACGAGAAATGGCCGAAAGGGCTACTGTTTTACGCCGCGCGGGGTGGTTAAGCTCCGCAACGCGATCCATAAGGACGACCCTGGGCCGATTGATCCCGGGTGCGACTGCGTGGCCTGTGGCGGGGGTTCTGGGCGGGTTTCCGAGGCTGTTGCAGGGTCTGGGGGCTTCAGCCGGTCGTACCTGCACCACCTGTTTAAGGCTGAGGAAATGCTCGGTGCCGACCTGGCGAGTCTGCATAATCTCAGGCACTTCCAGCGGCTCATGTTGGACATTCGACACGCGATCGCTCACAATGGCTGGTCTTTGCTCGCCCAAGCCTGGCCGGTGGTCGGCCTGGGTTGAGCAGCCCGCCTCGGCGCCGTGCCATGGCGGGACGACAAGCGATCCTTCATACGAGTTCAAGCAGATGCAAACCGTGCTCGCCACGCTGGACGGCCAACCGATCTTCCTCGCTCAACCGGACGTACAAACGACCCCGACCACCACCGCCGAGGGTAAAGCCGAGGGCGACTCGACGGGCATCACCCAGAAGTCGCCGGGCCTGTTCGACAGCCCGATGTTCCTGATCATGATCGTCGGGATGATGGTGCTCTGGATCTTTCTGCTCGGCGGCGGCTCGCGCAAGCAGAAGAAGAAACACGCCCAGATGCTCGCGTCGATCACCAAGGGCAGCAAGGTCATCACCATCGGCGGGATCAAGGGCTCGGTCGTTGAAGTCCGCGAGGACGAAGTGGTCCTCAAGGTCGACGAGAACAACAACACCCGCATGAAGTTCAGCCGAGACGCGATCCGCATTGTGGTTGACAGCACGTCGACCCCTGCCGTTGTGAAAGAAGAGAAAGAAACGAAGTAGTCCGCGGCCGATTCGTCGCGGCGTTTGCCTGACACCTGACCCCAACACTCGGACCCAGACCCTACCCATGGCCATTCTCTTTTTGATCATCCTTGCGGCGCTTTTCCTCGGTACCGCCGTGCTCTACGCGATGAACCTGCACTGGTGGCGGGTCACGCTGATCGCCGGCGTCATGTTCGGTGCGGTGGCCCTGCTGTGGGTGCCCGGTGTCTACGGCCCGTCGGACCGGCTTAAGCCCGGCATCGACCTGGCCGGCGGCACGCGGCTGGTCTATGACGTGGTCATCCCCGAAGGCCAGAACCGCAGCGAAATCCTCGACAAAACCATCGAGATCCTCTCGGAGCGCGTCGACCCCGGCGGCATCCGCAACCTCGTCTGGCGCCAGGTCGCCGGCCAGCGCATCGAGGTGACGATGGCCTCGGCACCGACCAAGGTCCGCGAGGCGCGCGAGGCCTACGACAAGGCTATCGAAGAACTCAGCAAGGGCAACCTCACGCCCGGACGGATCGATAACGCCCTGAAGCTCGGCACGCCCGCAGCCCTCGATGATGTGGCTGGCGACGACAAGTCGCTGCGCGAGCAACTCGGCAAGCTCCAACAGGCCTACATCGAGCGCGAGGCCGCCCGCGAGGCCTACTACGCCGCCGACGCAGCGTGGAACGAACTCAGTGGCGGAGTGCCTCAGGACCAGTGGAACGACCACCCGGTCTTCAAAAAGCTCCAGGACCTCGAACGGTCGTACATCGAAGACAAGGCCCCGGCCTTTGCGGACCTCGAAGCGCAGATCCTCAAGGGCAACAGCTTCAACATCGCAGCTTTCGAGTTCCTCCGCGCGATCCCGCCCAAGGAACTGACCAAGGCTCAGAAGGAGGCCGGCGAACTGACCCCACGCGAGGAACGGCTTAAGCTCCTCAAGCAGGAGAACCCCAGCCGAGCTGAAAAGATTCAGAAGGCGTATGACGCGCTGATCGCATACGAAGCGGTCAAGGGCCCGCTCGATGGTCCCGAAGACCTGATCGCGCTGTTGCAGGGCTCGGGCGTATTGGAGTTCCGCATTGCGGCGGACATCAAGCAACTGGGCGCGCTGCAATCGTACCTGGCGCAGTTGGACGAGCAGGGCCCGCGCGCTGCGCCCGATGCGCCGTACCGCTGGTTCGAGGTCGACGACCTTGAGCAGTATGTCGATGACGACGCCCAGCGGGCGGACATTGAAACGTGGCTGAACCTGTCGCTGAGCGTCAACCCGGTCGAGGTTGAGGAGGCGCGTCAGCAGATTCTGTCGGATTTCATGGCCCGCGATGTGATCGCCCGGCCGTACGCGGGTCGGCTGTACGTGCTGTTGCACAACGATGAAGGCATGTCGATGACGCGGGCCCAGAAGTGGGCGGTTCAGGGCGTGGGCAGCCAGGCGGGCGAACTGGGCCAGCCGGTAATCGTCTTCTCACTCGATGGCCAGGGCGCACCGTTGATGAGTTTGATGACCGGCCCGAACATCGGCCGACCGATGGCGGTGCTGATCGACGACAAGGTGCTGACCTCGCCGAACATCCGCGACCGCCTGCGTAACTCGGTGCAGATCAGCGGCGACTTCACGCAATCGGAGATTGCGTACCTGCAGGACACGATGCGGGCCGGCGCTCTGGAGGGCCAGCTCTCTGAAACGCCGGTCAGTCAATTGACTATTGGTGCCGGCCTTGGCGAGGACAACGTGCGAGCGGGCCTTGAGGCGGCGATTGTCTCGCTGGTCCTGGTCGCGGTATTTATGACGATCTACTACTTCTTTGCCGGCTTGATCGCGAACTTTGCGCTCGCGGCGAATATGGTGCTGATCCTCGGCGTGCTGGCGATGACGCAGGCGACCTTCACCCTGCCGGGCATCGCGGGCCTGGTACTCACCATCGGGATGGCGGTCGACGCGAACGTGCTCATCTTCGAGCGTATCCGCGAGGAACTGATTGACCGTAAAGTCAATCTCGAAATCGCGGTGCGTCAGGGCTACGGCAAGGCGCTGTCCACCATCATCGACGCTAACATCACGACGCTGATCACCTGCGTGATCCTCGGCTATACCGCCACCGCCGACGTCAAGGGCTTCGCCGTCGTGCTGGGCATCGGTATCCTCGCGACGCTGTTCACGGCCCTGTTCTGCACCAAGGTGCTGCTGGACCTGTACATCCGCTACCGAAAGCCCAAGACCCTTCAGATGCTGCCGACGCTGGTCCCCGCGGTGCACCGGCTCTTCTCGCCCAACGTCAACTGGATCGGCAAGGCCAAGTTCTTCGTACCCTTCAGCGCGATCCTGCTGGTTCTGGGGCTTGGCGAAGCGCTTTTCCAGCGTGGCGAAGACATGCTCGACATCGAGTTCCGCTCGGGCACGTCGGTGGGCTTTGAGCTTAAGCCCACGGCCGAGTCGGTCCAAACGAGTACTCCCATCCTCACGACGCTGAACATCGGCGATGCACGCAAGCGCATCGAGGATGTGTCAAAGATCGCTCAGCGGGTGCAGGCTGCACGCGTGGCCGGCGAGACCTTCACGCCGCAGAACAACCAGGAACGCGAAGTGGCGGTGGCGGTAGCGTCGGCCTACGAGCGCCATGAAGAGGCGCTCGCCGAATACAACAAGATCAGCCAGACCGGCTCGATCGAAGAGCCCGAGGCGGTCCCGAACTTCAAGCTGCTGGATGAAGTGCAGGTCGTCACGACCGGTAAGAGCGACGACCCGGAAATCGCCAGCGGCTTCTCGGTGGCGACGCTGATCACCGACAGCAAGGCAGTCACGGACCTCCTGAAGATCGCGTTCAACGATGTGCTGGAGACGACGCGCCCGGTGAAGTTTGAAGGCGAGGACCTCACGGCCGAGCAGGCCCGTGGGATTGTTCAGCCGATGAACTCCGGCGAGTTGGCCCGGGTGTTTGAGAACGTGCAGCTGGGCGAGTCGGCGTCGGCCAACCTGCCGGACTTTGCCGGCGGCGTGGCGATCTTCGTCAAGGACATGACCCCGCCGCTGAGTATCGAAGAGATGACCCAGCGCATCGAACGGATGCGCCGCCAGCCCCCGCACGACGAATTGGGCTCGCGATCCTTCCAGGTCGTCGGCGTCACGCGGTCTGAAAACAGCTTCGACGGCCAGGGTAAGCCCCAGTTCAGCAGCGTCATCGTCGTCTCCCACGACGGCGGCAAGACCGACTACAGCACGGCCAACGGCGCGTCGCAATTCGGCGTGGTCGGCGGACTGGCCGACACCGAGTGGAAGCTGATCAAGGACGCGCTGGGCCGAGACACGAGCTTCAGCAATGTCACGGTGTTTAACAGCCAGGTGTCCGGCACGATGCAGCAGCAGGCGATCGTCGCGATCCTCTTGTCATTGCTGGCGGTGGTTGTCTACATCTGGGTGCGCTTCGGCAGCATCCGCTACGGCCTGGCAGCGATCGCGGCGCTGGTGCACGACGTGTCAGTCGCACTGGGTCTGATCGCGCTGGCGGGGCTGGCGTATAAGCATTTCCAAGGCTCGGCTCTGATCAGCTTCCTCATGCTCGAGCCGTTCAAGATCAACCTCGCGATGATCGCGGCGTTCCTGACGATCATCGGCTACTCGCTCAACGACACGATCGTCGTCTTTGACCGCATCCGTGAGAACCGCGGTCGTCTCAGCCGTGCGACGCCGCAGATCATCAACGACTCGATCAACCAGACGATCAGCCGAACCGTGCTGACCTCGGGCACGACGCTGATCGCGGTGGGGACGCTGTACATCCTCGGCGGGCCGGGCGTGCATGGCTTTGCGTTCGCCATGCTCGTGGGTATCTTCGTCGGCACCTACTCGTCGATCGCGGTCGCCGCGCCGATCCTGCTCATCGGAACCAAGGGCCAGGGCCCTAAGGCCGGCCCCAACGAATCGCGACCCGCCAAACGCGCCGACGAAGAACCAGACATCGTCAGCGAGCCGGCGACGGTGTGAGTGGTTGATCTTTGTTAAATACTTGGCCATCCCGTTTAAGCGGGATGGCCTTTTTTGTGTCAAGTGTGGTTCAGATACACATCAAATCGCACCGCTTTGCCCTTGTAGACGATGTCGGGTTTGACGCGTTGAACGTGTTCGATCGCCGGGGCGTGCAGCGGCCGCTTGACACACACGCGGTGCACGCCCGTAGCCAGCGCCGCGGCCAAGAGCGAAGGCGCATCGTCATCGTCGCCCGCCAGCAGACGAAGCACGCGCATCGGCTTGCGCTCCTTGGCCCTGCGCCCCTGCGGGAACATGGGGTCCAATAGCAAGGCCTGGGGCTTGAGGCTTGTGGCGTGAGTAAGAAAATCGATCGCGCTGGCGTTGTGCAGCGTGATGCGCGATACGGTTTCGGGGTGTCGTTCTCCAGCCCGCATCAGTGCGTCACCCAGTAGTGTCGCGATGATCGGCTGGCGCTCGATTGCTGTGACTTGACAGCCGTGCGACGCCAGCAGCCACGCGTCTTCCCCCAGCCCGGCCGTGCAATCGATCACGCTTGGCCGATGCGCATTTCCTTTACGGATGCCCACCGCCTTGAGCAGCGGCATATCAAGCCGTCGGCCGGCGGGCGAGGTCGTATCGATCGACGCGAGGTCGGAAAAAACCGCGTGCCCGCCGACCAGGTCGTCCTCGCCACGCAGCACACGCAGTTCAAGCCTTGCATCTGTCACCGCAAGCAACAGGTCGCAGGCCGGCTCGCCGATCTTCGCTTTCTGGATCCCCAAGGCCTGCACGATCGCGTCCGCGCGCGCCTGCAGCGGCACGTGGTGCGGCGGGTCGGCACACACCGCGATGCTTGGGGTTTGCGTTATGTTCATATCAAATAGCCGCGACGCTACGCGTCGCAGGTAACGCGTGACAGATTCAGGCTAGATCACCGGCGATGTGTAGCATCGTCGATATCTTTATGACAACTTACGAAGCGATGCGGCTTTGCCGTGCCGCGCTGACGACTACTCCTTCGCCTCTGCGTCCGCCAGTTGCTGATCGTACCGGGCGTTGTTGGTCCGCGTGTCCATCAGGACAAACAGCTTGTCGCGCAGGTGGGCGGGCACGTGGTCGTCCAGCGTCTTACGCACGATCGACAGGTTCGTCCGTCGCGACAAATGCGTGAGCACCATCGCTTCGCCCTTGTACATCTCCAGCAGCTCAATGATGTCGTCCAGGTGCAGGTGCTTGCCGATGCCCGCGCGCTTGCGGTGGCCCGGCTCAAGGAACGTGCACTCGGTGATGAGGATCTTCGCGTTGACGACCTCGGGGCGCTCAAAGTGCTTGCCCCACAAGGTATCGCCCATGTACGTCACCTGCGGGATCTCGTGCAGCTCGGTGATCGCTTCACCTTTTTCCTTGAGCTTCACGAGTTTTTCCTGCGGCTGGCCGACCAGGTCCGCTCGCAGCTTGCTGCGGAGTTCGACGCAAGAATATGCCAGCGATGGCACGGTGTGGACCGTGCTGAACGCACGCAGTACGACGTTGCCCTTGAGCGGGATCTGCTGCTCGGGCTCAAGCGTGATCACCTCGTAAGGCGTCTTCTGCCGTTCGATGTCGACCAGCGCAGCCATGAGGTTGTGGATCGGCTGGGCAAGGTCCGGGTGGCAGACGACCTTGCCCGTGCCCATGCCCTGAAAGGCGCGCTGCGAGAAGTAATAGATCAGCGAGGCGATATGGTCCATGTGCCCGTGCGACAGCGCGATCAGGTTGCTGGAGAGCATCGATCGCGGGCACTCGCCGATGTCAAAGCCGATGTCAAGCTCCGGCACCTGCACGGCCGTCGCTTCGCCGGCGATCGATACGCCCTGCACGCGGTACGGCGGGAGATAAAGAAAACCCAGTTGCGGCCGGCGGGGCGGTTCCTTCGGGAGCATGCGAAATCCTGTCTGGCGGTCAGCGTGCTTGAATCGCGTTGGCTTGCAGCACGCTGACCGGCGAAATCGCTGCGTTGCCCGAAATAAAACCAGCCATTGCGGGAGTCGAACCCGCTGCAGCGCGATGGAAACATCACGCGCTGCCTCCCGGCTCCACCCACGGGTCACGCAGACCACGCCGAGCCGTCGGCCGATACGATGCCGCAAAATCAAACGCGGCGGGCGAAGTATCGCACAGCACGCCGATACTGGCAACAGGAACAGCCTATGAAACCCATCCTCGACGCTTGGGCCAAGCTCACCCACCCGGTCATCGGCATGATCCACCTCCGCCCCCTGCCCGGGAGCCCGCGGTTTTCCGGCAATCTCTCGGCCGTTATCGACGCCGCACTCGCCGACGCACACGCATGGCAAACCGCCGGTGCTCACGGCCTGATGATCGAGAACTTCGGCGATGTGCCCTTTTATAAGAGCGATGTTCCACGCGAAACCATTGCCGCGATGACTGCGGTTGCCTGCGAGATTCGCCGGGCCTTACCGGGGCCGGGGCTGCCGCTGGGCATCAACGTGCTGCGTAACGATGGCGAGTCGGCGCTGGCGATCGCGCTGGCGGTCGGCGCGAGCTATATCCGTGTCAACGTGCTCAGCGGCTCGGCGGTGACGGACCAGGGCGTCATCGAAGGTCGGGCCGCCGCGCTGATGCGGTATCGTAGTGCGCTGCGTGCAGAACACATCAAGGTCTTGGCGGACGTCCGCGTCAAGCACGCCGCGCCGCTGGTCGAGCGGCCCTTGCAGGATGAAGTGGAAGAACTGGTTAAGCGTGCGGGAGCCGATGCCGTGATTGTGTCAGGCACCGGCACCGGCAAACCCACCGACCCGGCCCACGCCGCGGAGGTCAAACGATATGCCGGTGATGTGCCGGTCTTCATCGGCAGCGGGGCGGATGCGAAGTCGATCCCCGTGCTCAAGCCGGCGTGCAACGGCTTTATCATCGGCAGCGCGGCTAAGCCGGGGGGGAAGATTGATGCGGGGGTTCATTTGGATATGGCCTCGCTGCTTGTACAATCTATCGGGCAGTCAGGATGAATCGACTTGCTTTGGACTACTCGATCCCGCGATGACTTCAAATGAACATCAACGAACTAAGACAGATCGCAAGTCAGCAGCGGGTGCTTCTGTATCTAGTCCTGTTTCAACTTTTGTTGTTCTTCATGCAGGACTTTATATTTGACCATACTGAGAAGGTGCAACTACTCACCTATCTCATCTTTGCATGTTTTCAGGCGTTCTTCGTGCGCTAGCTTGCGATCAGGCTTTATAGCTATCGTGTAGGTGCTGCACTTGGCATTCTGGCGCTCATTCCTTGGCTTAGTTTGCCGATTCTGTTGATCGTTAATGCCAAAGTGACGGAGTGCCTGAAGCGGAATGGCATCACGGTCGGCTTCATGGGGGCGAACGTTTTCTAGGTAGTTGTTGAGTAGTTTGTGGCACGTCCTTAAGCTGGCGATACGCCGGTCCGCATGAACTGGGTAGCAATGATTTACCTCGCAATTTGGCTGCCTATCCCGCCCGACAACGTCCCCGCATGGTGGTTCTACACCGCCGTCATCGCCGCCGTGATCGTCATGGGGATCGCCAAGTCCGGCTTCGGCGGCGGGGTCGGCATCCTCGCGGTGCCGCTGATTGCCAACGCGATGCCGGCTGAGCGGGCGCTGGGCGTCATGCTGCCGATCCTGATCGTCGCGGACCTGTTCGCGGTGTATCACCACCGTCGACAGTGGAGCTGGCCGTACATGCGGCCGGCGCTGGTCGGCGCGGGCGTAGGCATCGCGCTGGGCACGCTGCTGCTGTTCCTCCTCATCGATGCCAGCAGCAAGAGCCACTCGCAGAAGCATGTCGCGTCGGTGCTGAACGTACTCGTCGGTTCGATCTGCCTCATCATGGTGGGCGTGCAGGTATTTCGGTTGTGTGGTGGACACGTGCCCAAGCTGCCGGGCAACAAGCCTACGCGGATCGGCGTCGGCGCGGCGGCGGGATTCGTGTCGATGCTCGCGCACGCCGCCGGCCCGATCATGTCGATCTACTGGCTGGATCAGAAACTCGGCAAGCGCATCCTCACCGGCTCGCTGGTGCTGTACTTCCTGCTGGTCAACTCGGCCAAGCTGCCCAGCTACGTCGCGCTTAACTGGATCACGCTCGACTCGCTCAAGGAGTCGGCAGTGTTCGCGCTGTTCGTGCCGATCGGGTCATTATTGGGCATCGTGATGCACCACCGCATCCCGGAGAAGCCGTTCGTCGCGGTGATGTACGCCGGCGCTGCCGCAGCGGGCGGCTGGCTGATCGTGAAGGTGCTGATTTAGCGGGTTGAACCGCCAAGGCGTCAAGACGCCAAGGAAGGCCATGGGTCCACAGATTTCGCAGATGCCACAGATTCAGAGCAATCCAGACCACCCTGACACAATGGCTCGAATGCTTCACAATCTGTGCAATCGGTGAAATCTGTGGATGAAATACTTTGTTGCCTTCCTTTGCGCCTTCGCGCCTTTGCGGTTGAACCTGCCTTGAACGAACTTTCGCAGAGACATGGCAAGCGGTAGAATCTCCCTTTCAACGAAAGGCAAAACGTGAGTGATTTGGATCAATTCAAGCTGACGGGTCGCGTGGCGGTGGTGATCGGCGGGACGGGCGTGCTCTGTGGCGTGATGGCCCGGGGGCTTTGCTCGGCCGGGGCCAAGGCGGTACTCGTCGGCCGGGACGCGGCCAAGGCGCAGGCGAACATAGACGCCATCAAGGCCGTCGGCGGCGAGGCGGTGTTCGAGGCCTGCGACGCGACGAGCAAGGCCGAGCTTCAGGCCATGCTCGACCGGGTGATCGCGAAGTTCGGGCGGGTGGACATCCTCATCAACGGCGCGGGTGTCAACTCGGCGACGCCGTTTTTGAATATCGAAGAAGCGGAGATCGACCGCATCCTGTCGGTCAACATCAAGTCGGTCATATTCGCCTGCCAGGTCTTCGCCAAGTACTGGCTCGAGAACGGCAAGGCGGGGTCGATCATCAACGTCGGTTCGGCGTCGGGCGTCACGCCTCTGAGCCGGGTCTTCACGTACTCGGCGAGCAAGGCCGCGGTCCACAACTTGAGCAAGAACCTCGCGCGCGAGTGGGCGACGCAGAACATCCGCGTCAACATCCTCGTGCCCGGCTTCATCCCCGCCGAGCAGAACAAGAAGGTGCTGACCCCCGAGCGTGTCGCACAGATCATGGGCCACACCCCGATGAAACGCTTTGGCACGCCGGACGAACTGATCGGCGCGACGCTGCTGCTGGCGTCGGACGCCGGTCAGTTCATCACCGGAGCGGAGCTGATCGTCGATGGCGGGTTTAATGCGATGACGATCTAGCAGGGGTTGGGGTTTAGGGGTTAGGGTTTCGGGCGCTGCTTCGAACCGTGATCCCATGAATGGACTTATTACGGCCATAGCAAAATCCCCACACCACAGACCCCGAACCCCAGCCCCCAGACCCCATGAATTTCCTCGACGAACACTTCCTGCTCAGTACCGCCACCGCCCGCAAGCTCTACCACGAGGTTGCGGCCCATCAGCCTATCTATGACTACCACTGCCACCTGAACCCGGCCGATATCGCGGCCAACCGTGTCTACAACAACCTCTACGAGATCTGGCTCGAGGGCGACCACTACAAGTGGCGTGCGATGCGGGCCAACGGCGTCGACGAAACTTACATCACCGGCAGCGCGGACCCCTACGACAAGTTCCTCGCGTGGGCGAAGACCGTGCCCTACACGCTGCGAAACCCGCTGTACCACTGGACGCACCTGGAGCTTCGCCGGTACTTCGGCATCGACACGCTTCTACATGAAGGCAGTGCGAAGGAAATCTGGGACGAGGCTAATCGCCAGCTCAAGTCGCTTTCAACGCATGCGATCTTCGATAAGTTCAAGGTCGCGGTGGTCGGCACGACCGATGACCCGGCCGACGCGCTCGAACATCACGCGGCGATCGCCAAGCTCGGCATCGACACGAAGGTCGTGCCGACCTTCCGCCCGGACAAGGCCTGCGACCTGACCGACCTTGAGAAGTTCAACGCCTACGTCGTTCGGCTGGTCAAGGCATCGGGTCGCGGCGTGCAAAGGCCTGGCGATCTGCTGGAACTCCTGCGAGATCGGCACAGCATGTTTCACGAGATGGGCGCTCGCGCTTCGGACCACGGGCTGTACGTTCTGCCTGATGCGGGCTGCAACGATCCGGAGTTCAGCGCGATCATGAACAACGCGCTCAGCAGCGGCGCGGTCACGCGACACGAACGCCAGAAGCTGACCTTCTACATGATGCGCTTCTTCGCTCAGCTCAACCATGAGCGCGGCTGGGCGATGCAGCTACACCTGGGCCCGATCCGCAACACGAACACGGGCCTATTCAACCAGCTTGGGCCGGATATCGGCTGCGACTCGATCGGCGATGCCCAGCAGGGCCCGGGGCTGATGCGTTTGCTCGGGGCGCTCTCGGCCGACGGCAAGCTGCCCAAGACCGTGCTCTACAACATGAACCCCAGCGATAACTACCTGTTCGCGACGATGGCGGGCAACTTCCAAAGTTCACCGATGCCCGGCAAGATCCAGTTCGGCTCGGGTTGGTGGTTCCTGGATCAAAAAGACGGCATGACCTGGCAACTTAACGCGCTGTCGAATCTCGGCCTGCTCTCTCGCTTTGTCGGCATGCTCACCGACTCACGTTCGATGATGTCCTACCCCAGACACGAGTATTTCCGCCGAATCCTCTGCGACCTCATCGGCACGGATGTCGAGCGTGGCGAGATGCCCGATGATTTTGCGATGCTCTCAAAACTCATCGCGGACGTGTGCTTCAACAACGCGAAAAACTATTTCGGGATCGAACTGGCAAAGAAGTACGCTTAAAACAATGGGAAGGCGAGGCTCCCGCCGAGCCGCAAGTTGCTGATCATTCGCGGCTCGGCGGGAGCCACGCCATCCCGTAAAACCAACCCCAACCCTCAAACCCCAACCCCCGCAATGATTGAACTGAAAAAAGACTGCAAGTACGCCATCGTCATCCCCACGAGCATGGGCATCAGCCTCACGCCGGAGAACGGCCAGCCGTTCCACTGCTCGGACACGTTCAAGCTGCAGGCGACCAGCGCGGAATCAAACGTCGGCTCGGTCGCGAGCTATCTGGGTCTACCAGTGAAGATCCTCACCGCTTTTGTGAAGGACAGCCCGGTGTCGCGGATCATCAAGAGCAACCTCGGCAGCCGGGGCATGACGTACGAGGGGCCGGAGTTTGAGCAGGGCGGGCCCTGGGGCTATCGCCACCAGATCAACATGGCCGACAGCGGCGCGGGCTCGCGCGGGCCTCGCGTAGCCAACGACCGCGCGGGTGAAGTCGGGCGGGAACTCAGTGCCGAGCACTTTGACCTGGATCGCATCTTCGGCAAGGAAGGTGCGCAGCTCGTACACCTGTCGGGCCTGATCGGCGCGCTGTCGCCTAAGACCAGCAAGTTCTGCGTCGATATTGCCCGCAAGGCTAAGCAACACGGCACGAAGATCGCCTTTGACCTGAATCACCGCGCTTCGTTCTGGAAGGGCCGTGAGCAGGAACTGCACAAGTCCTTCCGTGAGATCGCGTCGCTGGCGGATATCCTCATCGGCAACGAAGAAGATTTCCAGTTGTGTCTGGGCGTCGAAGGCCCGGAAGCGGGCGGCAAGGGCATCGGTGCGAAGATCGACGGCTTTAAGCAGATGATCGGGCGTGTGCAGAAGGAGTTTCCGCATGCGTCGGTCTATGCGACGACGCTGCGCGAGGTCGAGAGCGCTAGTATTCACCACTGGGGCGCGCTGGTGACGGCTGGCGGCAAGTGGGAAGTCATCGAGCCACGCGAAATCGGCGTGGTCGACCGCATCGGCGGGGGCGACGGGTTTGTCGGCGGCTTGCTCTACGGCGTGCTGCGCGGCTGGGACCTCGCCAAGTGCACGCAGTTCGGCTGGGCCAGCGGCGCATTGGCGGCAACCCTGCTGACCGACTACGCCCAGCCGGCGGACGAAGAACAGGTGTGGTCGATCTGGCAGGGCAACGCGAGAGTGAGGCGATAAATGCCAGGCTTTTTATCGACCGGCGGCGTCAATCAGGTCATCGATCCGGCTGCGCTGCACGCGCACCTGGACCACTACATCGCTGGACACATCACGGGTAAACAGGTCAAGCGGCTGCTGATCCTCCCGCCGGATATCACTCGGCTTAACTCGTTGGCCGGGCCGATCACCGCGTACCTGTGGGACAAGCTGCACGCGAGCGTACACATCGACATCATGCCCGCGCTGGGCACGCACGTGCCGATGACGGTCAAGCAGTGCGTCCGCATGTTCGGCGATCGCGTCCCGTCGGATCGCATCCTCCCGCACCGCTGGCGCGATGACCTGAAAGTCCTCGGCCAGTTGCCCGCCGAGTTCCTCGGTGGACTCTCCGGCGGCAAATTTGCTCAGCCGATGCAGGTCGCGGTCAATAAGCAACTCTTCGAGGGCAAGTATGACCTCATCCTCTCCGTCGGCCAGGTCGTGCCGCACGAGGTGATCGGGCTGGCGAACTACACGAAGAACGTGATGATCGGCGTGGGCGGCAAGGACACGATCGACAAGAGCCACTTTCTGGGCGCGGTGTGCGGGATGGAGTCGATCATGGGCCGGGCCGACACACCGGTTCGGCGGGCGCTGAATACCGCGTTTGATCGCTATGTCCGCCCGGCGCTGAAGGTGCATTTTATTCTCACGGTCATCGGGCCCGATGAGAAGCACAACAACGTGATGCGGGGCCTATACATCGGCGAGGACGACGCGACATTCGAGGCGGCCGGCGATCTGTCGCGCAAGGTCAACTTCGACGTGTTTGAGAAGCCGGTTGATCGATGCGTGGTGTACCTGGACCCCGAGGAGTTTCACACGACCTGGCTGGGTAATAAGGCGGTGTACCGCACGCGCATGGCCATGGCCGACGGCGGGGAGCTGATCATCCTCGCGCCGGCGCTCAAGGGCTTTGGCGAGGATAAGGAGATCGACAAGCTTATCCGCCGGCACGGCTACTTCGGCACCGACCACACGCTCGACGCGATTCAGAAGGACAGCGAACTGGCGGGCAATCTCTCTGCCGCGGCCCACCTGATCCACGGCACGAGCGAAGGGCGGTTCAAGATTACGTATTGCCCTGGCGACGGCGTGACGCAGAAGGAGATCGAGTCGGTCGGATTCGGCTACCGGCCGTATGCCGACGCGGCGGGCGAGTACGACCCTGCGAAGCTGACGACCGGCTGGCACACGGCCAGGGACGGCAAGCGTTTTTTCTACATCGCCAACCCGGCCCTGGGCCTGTGGGCCAGTCAGCAGCGGCTGGGTTGATGTGTTTTTATGGTCGGGAGGGTAAGGCTCCTGCCGAGCTGTAAGTCGTTGAGGCATCGCGGCTCGGCGGGAGCCTCGCCCTCCCAAACATCTGTTGCATTTACAGGTTCTCTTTTGTGCCCTACAATTGTGTGTTCTCCCGGCCGTGTGCCCGAGTGGACTAAGGGAGCGGATTGCAAATCCGTTGAGCTTGCTCATCGTGGGTTCGAATCCCACCGCGGCCTTTTGATTCAGCCCCGCCCATCGGCGGGGTTTTTCTATGATGGGGCCATGCTCCAGCGGTTCAACGAAAACAATCGCGACCTGATCGTTTCTATCAACGGCCAACTGGTCCATCGTGACCAGGCCGGCGTGAGTCCGTTCGACTCGGCGGTGCAGAACGGCGATGCGGTGTGGGAAGGCCTGCGTTTATACGACCGGCGGGTCTTTCGCCTGGATCGGCACCTGGATCGGCTGTACCGCGGCGCCCACGCATTGAAGTATGAAGGATTGCCCGGCCGGCAAGCCGTGGTCGATGCGCTTGGGCAGACGCTGGCCGCGAACCGGATGCACGACGGCGTGCATATTCGGCTGACGCTCAGCCGCGGCGTGAAGTACACCTCCGGGCTTGATCCGAGGATCAACCAGCGTGGCTGCTCGCTGTTTGTGTTGGCCGAGCACAAGCCGCCGGTGTACGACCGACAAGGGATCACGCTTGTGACCGCGTCAGTTCGTCGGCCGTTCGCCGACGTGCTGGACCAGCACATCCACTCGTGCAACCAACTGACATCGATCCTCGCCAAGCTCGAGGCCAACGCGGCGGGCGCCGACGATGCGCTGATGCTGGATACAAAAGGCAACCTGGCCGAGACCAACGCGACCCACGTGTTTCTGATCAAGGCCGGTCGGGTGCTGACGCCGAAGACGGACGCGTGTCCGCAAGGCATCACGCGTGAGGTAGTGCTTGAGCTCTGCGCGGCGCATGGCATTGAGCATGCGGAGTGCGACATCCCGGCATCGCAGGTTTATGAAGCGGATGCGGTATTCGTCACCGGCACGATGGGCGAGATTGTGCCGGTGGTACGTATCGACCAGACGGATTTTCCCGGCTCTATTGCCGGCAAGTCCGCGGCGCTCATTGCCCGGCTCTGCGAGTTGTTCAGGTCTTGCACGCGCGATCCCGCGCAGGGCACCCTGCTGGCCTGAATCAAGCCCCCGCGTGTTGTGGTGGCCCTGCTGAGAGCGACTGCCGCTGCTTGCGGAACTCGCTGGGGCTCATCCCCACCTCGCGGCGGAAGACCTCGTACATCCGCATCGGGTCCGGGTAGCCGATGTCGGCTCCGATCTCCGCCACGCCGCGATCGCTCTCGGCCAGGGCACGCTTGGCACGCTCGATCCGTACCCGGCGGATCTCGGTCGCCACCGGCCAGCCCAGCGCTTTCTTAAACCTGTTCTGCAGTGTCCGCGTCTGAACCCCCACCGCCAGCGCCACATCGTTGGGCCCGATCTTCTGCTGGTAGTTTTCCGCGATGTAGGCCAGCGCCAACTCGACCACATTGTCCGCAACGACCTGAAAATCCGTCGACTCGCGGGCCACGACACCCACGGGCGGAACGAGCACATGCAGGCTGGGCATGGCGCGCCCCTCGATCAGTTCATGGAGTTGTCGAGCGGCCTCGTAGCCGACGCGCTCATGCCCGACGTTGATGCTTGTCAGTGTCGGCTTGGGCTTTTCGACGAAGGTCGACTCGTTGTGCCCGCAGACGATCGCGACGTCCTGGGGCACGCTCAGGCCCTGGTTGTGGCATCGCTGGGTCAGCAGCCGACCAACCATCTCGCTGCCGGCGAAGACGCCCACCGGCGGCTCAAGACCCACGATCAATTGATCAATCACGCGCTCGATTTCACGCCAGTGCTCCAGCGTGTTTGCAATGTCGTTTGGCACCCAGATCACTGAGGCTTGGAACCCAGCCTCCTCGATGACCTGCAGGAAGGCCTGGCACTCCAGCCGATGGGCTGCGACGTCGGCCACCAGCACATAAAAACGTGTCACGCCGCGGGAGAGCAGGTGCTCCGCTCGCAGCCGACCTGATATTGCATAATCAGGGAACACCCCCGGCAGAATATCGACCACCGGCGAGTTGAGCCAGACATTGACCACCGGCATCCTCACCCTGACACATTCCATGGCCAGCAGCGGCGTCGCCCGGGCGATGATCCCGTCATACGGCAGCCTGTCACCTGCCGCCAGACGCGACAACCGATCATCCGCGAACTCATCGATGATGACTTCCCAGCCCTGTTCCTCCGCGTACTGGTATCCGCCGGAGTAGACATCAAAGTGCCGGCTAAACCCCGTCTCCAGCTCCATCATCATCGCGATACATCTTGATTGATCAGACATTAGGGACATCATACAAACGAATTCGAGAAATGCCACTATCGTTTCTCTGCCAGGGTGCTCCGGCGCTGGAATCCCCCCTTATGGCATGCCGCTGCCCCGGTTTCGCTTGTCAGTTCACTTGAGGCAATTTCATCCACGGCTTGTCGCGATGCATGGGCGCAGTCCTCTTTTGAGCGAAATTGCCTGCCGGACAGAACACCCACATGATTCTGTCAATGATGCGCTGAGCCTGGCGAGCAACCGTCTGTCATAGGGCGGATCGACTTCATACGGATTGGATAGGCGTAGGCATGCAATGGAGTCTGCGGACCAGACTTAATGATTAGCGAAATTGTGTGATATTCGGCTTACAGACCTATAACACGATAGTGTCAATTTGAAATAAAGCAAAGCAAATACCTTGAAGAGGTAATGGTCCTGCGCAAAAGCGGAGCGATTCTTCACGCAGTATTGGATTTGTCACTCGCAGTATGGTTTTTGAACCATGCATCCCCGAAAACCCGTAAGGAGGCAAAGATGAAAAAGACCCGTCAGTATTGTGCAGCCCTGACCGCGATGACGCTTGTGGCAGGCTCGGCCGGCGCAGCGACTATCACCATTCTGTCAGAAAACTGGGAAACCCCGGGCATGGCAAACGCTGACATC
>JBGSTE010000540.1:0-5431 GCA_041736655.1 Phycisphaeraceae bacterium
CTGCCGGGCGCAGCGCCGCCTCGCTCAGCGCACGCGCGTGCGCCGACCCGACGATCTCGGCGAGCCATGCGTGGGGGATTGACATATCGGGCACAGTTTAGCCGCGATTGTTTAGCCACAAAAAAGCACAAAAGGAACAAAATAAAACTGCTTGCCGAAACTTTGGTTCTTCTGTGACTTTTTGTGGCAAAAATATCGGCTACTTTGCAGCATCCGAGCCGGCCTTGCCTCTTGTCGTCAGCACGACGGGCACCTCGTAGTACGAGGCCCGAGGCGGGGCGGGGATGCCCACCGGCTCGGGCACGCCTTCGATCATGCGGACCATCGCGATCTCGTCGCACGCCTGGTTCTTCGGGCAGCGCACGCACTCGCTCCAGACCTTCAGCGGCAGCTCCTGCCGATCGAGCACGCTAAAGCCCAGCTTCTCGAAGAACACGCGTTCATAGGTCAGCGTCATGACGCGCGGGATGCCCAGCTGCCGGGCCTCTTCGAGCACGGTCTGAACGAGCAGCTTGCCCAGGCCCTTGCCACGCTGGTCTTTTTCGACCGCCAGCGAAGCGACCTCGGCGAGGTTGGCCCAGACGATGGACAGGCCGCAGACGCCGACGACGCGTTCGGAAGGGGAGTTGGGGTTTGGGGTTTGGGGTTTGGAGAACTCACCGTTCCCTGCCCCTTGATCCCCGCCCCCATCTGCTTCAACCGCCACGTGAAATTCGCGGACGTTTTCATAGAGCACCGCCAGCGACTTGGGCAGCATGAGCCCGAACTCGGCGGCGTCGTTGATGATGCGTGCCATGGCGGGCACGTCGGCGATGGTGGCGCGGCGGATGGTCATCGTGTTTCATTCGGACTAGCGGTGTCGTTTTGCAAGCGACGGACAGATTCGACCAGAGGATCCAGGTGGATCGTCACGATTTCCCAAAGAATATAAGGGTTCACATCGAAGTAACCGTGAACCAGCACGTGACTGCAGCCTATCACGCGATCGTGCTGATCCAGTTGTGCTGCTGCCTGGGGGTCGAGCTTCTTGATCTGGAAGACCGCTTCACCAATATTCTGGACCCCCCGTTCGAGCGCCCACCGAAACGCGAGGTCCGTAGCCAAGTCTTCGTGTGTTCTGTTGTGCGTGATCTCGGTAAGCCCGCGCGCAGAGGTCAGGATGTCGCTCAGCAGTGCGGCGAGTTCACGCGGCGGCATAGACTTCCTTTTCGCAGGAGAACATCGATTGTTTGATGTAGGGATTCTTCAACACGTCGCGATCAATCAGATCGACTTTCCGGTTGAATAATGCTTCGAGCCCCTCTTTTAATCCCCAGTAATCTTCCCAAGCCGTGCCGTGGTACCCCGCCCGGTAGGTCACAAGAAAATCAAGGTCGCTTGTGCGGGGATCGAAATCTCCGAACGCCGCCGAGCCGGTCAGCGATAGGCGGATGGCGTTGTGCTTGCGGCAAAGCGCTTCGATCTGCTCACGCTTTTGAAGGATCTGGTCAAGCATGCCTACATTGTATATCGCTAGTGGGCGGGGGAGAACTAGAGATTCTCCAGCAGCTTCGCCTCGTTCCATACCTCGATGCCCAGTTCGTTGGCTTTGTCGAGTTTGGAGCCCGCGCTCTCGCCGGCGATGACCAGGTGCGTGTTCTTGCTGACGCTGCCGGTGACTTTCGCGCCGAGGTTTTCGAGGATCTCGGCCAGTTCCTTGCGCTCGAACTTTTCGAGCGTGCCGGTGAGGACGATGGTTTTGCCGGCGAAGGGCCCCCCGGACGTTTTCGCGGCGGTCTTCTTTTCTTCCGTGAGTTTGACGCCGGCGTGCTTGAGTTCGTCGACGACGCGCTGGCCGGCGGGGTTGTGCAGGAAGTGGTGGACGCTGGCTGCGGTGATCGGGCCGACGTCGTCAATGGCGGCGATCTCCTCTTCGCTGGCGTTGATGAGCGCATCGATGTCGCCGAAGTGCTGGGCCAGCCGCTTGGCGCCGCCGGTGCCGACGTGTGCGATGGTCAGGCCTGCGAGCACACGGGTCAGGCCACGCTGCTTGGAGGCCTCGACGCCTTCGATGAGGTTGTCGACTTTTTTCTCGCCCATGCGTTCGAGCGCAAGGAGTTCAGCGCGTTTGTCCTTGAGGCGGTAGATGTCGCCGAGGCTGCTGAGCAGGCCCGCGTCGGCGAGTTGGTGGATGGTCTTTTCGCCCAGGGCGTCGATGTCCATCTGCGATCGGCCGACGAAGTGGATCATCCGCTCGCGGAGCTGCGCGGGGCAGGCGGGGTTGGGGCAGTAGCGCGCGGTTTCGTCTTCGGGGCCGAGCTTGTCGGGCTTTTCGAATATCTCTGGCTTTCGGCCTTCTTTTTCCGCGTTTTCCTTTTCCTTCTGGACCTTGCGGTCGTAGCTTTCCAGCTCGGCGATGCGTCGGCTGTCGTACTCGATCTCGATGGGACAGTCGCACTCGGGGCAGTTCTGCGGCGGGGCGATCTTCGTCTCGCTGCCGTCGCGGAGGTTTGTGAACGGCTCGACGACCTGCGGGATGATTTCGCCGGCCTTCTCGATGACGACCGTGTCGTGCAGGCGGATGTCCTTGCGGAGGATCTCGCCGAAGTTGTGCAGCGTCGCGTGGCTGACGGTGGTGCCGGCCAGCAGCACCGGCTGCATCGTCGCGCGGGGTGTGAGCTTGCCGGTCTTGCCGACCTGCCAGTTGACTTCGAGTAGCTTCGTGCGGGCCTGCTCGGCGGGGAACTTGTAGGCGATGCACCAGCGCGGGGCTTTGCTGGTGGTGCCGAGCTGTTGTTGCAGGTTGTAGCTGTTGACCTTGATGACCACGCCGTCGGTGGCGAAGGGCAGCTCGTGTCGGAGCTTGTCGAAGTGTTCGATCCAGGCCCATGCGGCGTCGGCATGGTTGACCACGCTTGCGTTCTCGTGAACGGGCATGCCAAGCGACTTGATGTGGGCGATGAAGTCGGCATGGGTTTGGTATGAAACGTCGTTGCTGACCTGCCCCTTGCCGTAGGCGACAAAGCGCAGGCCGCGGATGACTTTGGATGGGTCTTTCTGTTTGAGTGTGCCGGCGGTGGTGTTGCGCGGGTTCATGAAGGGCTCTTCGCCGCGCGCAGTTTTCTCGGCGTTGACCTGGTTGAAGACGTCCTGCGGGAGATAGATTTCGCCGCGGATTTCGAGGATTTCGGGGGTACCAGACGCTTCGCTGCGCTCAGCGTCGGCGTGGGGGTGTTTTGCTTGTGATGGGTTCTTGGTGCTTAGTACGAGCGGGATGTGTCGTACGGTTTTGATGTTGTGGGTGATATCGTCGCCCTTGCTGCCGTCGCCGCGGGTGAGGGCCTGGACGAGCTGGCCCTGTTCGTAGCGCAGGGCGAGCGCGACGCCGTCGACTTTGGGTTCGAGGACCAGTTCGAGTGTATCGGTGTCGGCGAGTTTGGCGGTGCGTTTGTACCAGGCGACGAGTTCTTCACGGCTGTAGGTGTTGTCGATGGACAACATCGGGCTGCTGTGGGCCTTGGTTTCAAAGCCTTCGATGGGCTGGCCGCCGACGCGCTGGGTCGGTGAGTCGGGGGTGATGAGTTCCGGGTGCTGTACTTCGAGGTCTTGGAGTTCTTTAAGCGCGTGATCCCATTGGATGTCGGACATGCCCGTGGGCTGGCCTTGGCGGTAGAGGCGGTCGGCCTCGTTGAGCTTGTCGCGCAGTTGGGCGATTTGTTGTGCGGGGCTTTCTGGCATCGTTGGATTTTACGATGGGATCAAGTGCAAAGCCCACGCCGGGATGGCGTGGGCTTCGGGTTTTTTTGTTGGGGTTGGGTTGCTTGGGCTTTACGCGCGGATTGCTTTTTCCAGTGTCTGCCGGCCCAGGCGGTGTTGGCAGTGCTGGGCCTTTCGGCGGAGCAGGTCGATCTCGCCGCCGCGCTTGAGCTGGCGGACCAGTTCGAACAGCCGGTTGTCGCGATCGCGGGCGTAGCGGGGGAAGGCCTGTTCGAGTTCGACGCGGGTGTGCTTGCTGAGCGGGTCGTCCAGGCCTGTCTGCACGACGGCCCACTGGAAGAGCGGGCCGGGGTCGGTCGAGTACTTGTAGGTTTCGAGGGTGGCGTCCAGTTGCTGCTCGTAGGAGGAGAAGGGGTCGTTGCAGGCTTGGGGCAGGTCCCAGAGTTCTCGCTTGAGGCCTGACTTACCTTCGAGCTGGTCCAGCCAGCCCGCCCCCAGTTTCGTTGCATCGGTGCTCATTTTCATATCCGGTCCGAGTCCTTTCGGAGAGTTGAAGGTGCTGTTCATGGCGTCGCCGGAGACTAAAGGGGCGATCGCGGTGTTGATGGTTGTGCTGCCACGGTTGGCAAAGTCCACCCGCAGGCGCTGGGCCTGGATCCCTTCGTGGGTGGCGGGCTGGGCCTCTCGCACCACGCCGGTGCCCCACTCGGGCTTGCGGGGGTGAGCGACCTTGTCGCCGACCTTGAATAGCGGGGGGTTTCTCATCGAATCAGGCCGGCCCCAAGACCAGCGATACCCTCTATTGGGCCTGACACACCGCCTGCGGGTGTGGCGCAGCCGATGTGTCTACGGTTTTTTGCTCTTATTCAAAACGTGCTGAGCGGCCCTTGGGGACCGGCTCAGGCTGAAACTGTAACTAATCGTGATCGGCCCGCGATAGCGGGTTCGGAATCTTTAACACTGTTACTATCGGCAGATCAGAGCTTGACCTGATACAAAGAGTATAACCACCTTTATTCAGATGGCAAGCGCGGGGTTTGATTCGGTTTGAGTCCAAAGGATTATTGACCAGAGGCCCGCGTATTGCCCTGCTCCACACTTCTAACTCCTCGCTTCCCACTCCTAACTCCTCACACACACTCACCCATGCTGCAGCCGGTCGAGCATCATGATCTTCTGCCAGATCTTGGTCGCCAGCGTTGCGGTGAGGTTCTCGACTTCTTCGACCGCCAGGAGCACCACGCCGTCCTGCGAGTTCTGGGCGTACAGGGCCGCGAGTTTGCCCAGCAGCGAAAGCAGGTCCACGCAGTAGTCCAGGTACCGACCCAGCAGGTAGGGGTCCATGTGCCCGCTGGACTTGTCCCAGGGCGAGGACTCCCGGTGCAGTTGCCAGTCGGGGTCTTTGGACAACTGGTGCATGTCGATCACGTGGGCCAGTGCACGCAGTTCCTGCAAGGCGCGGAGTGATCGGCGGCGCTTGATCCGCGTTTCGAGCGTGATGAGAAACACGATCGCCAGACCCAGGTAGATCAGCGTGCTGATGCCCGAGTCGATGCCCTCGAGCATCGTCCAGCCGTCGGCGTCGGTGAACTTTAGGTGGTACGCCAGCTTGCCGGCCACGGCGACCATCGCCAGGACCAGCAGGCCCGACACGACGCGGATCCACAGGATCGGCTCGGGGATCTACCGCGCCAACCCCACAGCGGCGCCCGCCGCCGACCGAACATCCCGCGCG
>JBGSTE010000552.1:0-8321 GCA_041736655.1 Phycisphaeraceae bacterium
GGCGCGCCTGCTCGTCCAACGCGAGGCGCTGACGGCCACGGTCGGACGCGTACTGGCGGAGTTGGAGGTGGAAGACTTAACTGTGACCGACCCGCCGATCGAGGACGTGATCGCGCGGTTGTTTGAATCGGGCAATACAAAATCCAATGACCAATGACCAATGACCAAGCCTAAATGACCAATGATTAGAAAGACAGTACGAATAATCAAGCCTGAACTTCACATGATCGAAACACGCTCCCTTGTCATTGGACATTTCGGCTTGGTCATTGCACATTCATACCCATGAACCCCACCCCGCGAACCATCAAGGCCCTGTTTAACGCGTACTACGCGCTTATGAGCGAGTACCGCGGGGAGATTTTTCTCTGGGCGCTGGCGACAAGTCTGCCGCTGATCATGATGGGAATCTGGGTTCAGGCCGGCGAAAGCGGGGCGTTTGCGGGCTTCTCCTCCGTCGATGCGGCGCGCTACTTCATCGGTGTCTTCATTTTCCGACAGCTCACCATCTGCTGGGTCATCTACGAGTTCGAGTGGAACCTGGTCAGCGGTCGGCTCTCGGCCATGCTGCTGCACCCGGTCAACCCGGTCTGGCGATACATCCTCATGCACGCCGGCGAACAGTTCACGCGCCTGCCCTTTGGCATCCTCTTTATCGGCCTGAGCCTGTTCATCTTCCCCCAGGCGCTCTGGGGCAGCGAAGACCAGCCCGGACTCTGGCTGCCGCAGTGGTGGCGGGTCCTGCTGGCGATCGGCTTCGGCTACGCCGCCTTTCTGCTGCGATTCTTCCTCGCCTACACCACCGCGATGCTTGCGTTCTGGGTCGAACGCGTCTCGGCACTCGAAGGCATCAACTACCTGCCGTATTTGTTCTTGTCGGGGTTAGTTGTTCCGATCCACACGCTCCCGCCCTGGCTGCAGGACATCGTGCTCTGGACGCCGTATCCCTACATCCTCTGGTTCCCCGCACAACTCATTGCTGCCCCGCCCGAAGCGATGCCGCCGAGCCTCATCATTCGCGGACTGTTGACCCTCACCCTTTGGTTGAGCCTGTTCATCGTGCTGAGCCGAATCCTCTGGAAGCGCGGCCTGCGACACTACTCGGCGATGGGAGCATAATGATTTGGTGATCTCGTGATCAGGCGATTGGGTGAAGTTGCGTTGTGGGTGTGCAGATGAATGCAGCACGAGTACGAGGTGTTTTAACAATGGAGTTTGCCTGCTGAACGCAAGTTAAGGATAACCGAGAAACTTCACAAAATCGCGAGATCGCCACATCACGAGATCGCTCAATAGCATAATGAGACGTTACCTGAATACCCTCTACACCTTCTGGTCCTCCGCGATCTCCGCAGAGATGGAGTACCGCGCCAACTTTGCCCTTGCGGCTTTCGGCTCGGTTGTCACGCTGTGCGGGGCGTTCTTTGCGCTCTGGGCGCTCCTGCGAACCGACTACACCATGAACGGCTGGTCGTTCGATCAAGCGCTGATTGTCATGGGCATCTACACCATGCTCGACGGCCTGCAGCAGACCGTACTCGCGCCCAACCGCCAGCAGATCAGCGAGTTCGTCCGCGAGGGCACGCTCGACTTTATCCTCATCAAGCCTATCGACGCGCAGTTCTGGCTTAGCGCCCGCAAGCTCTCGGTCTGGGGCGTGCCCAATGTCCTGCTCGGGCTGGGGCTGATTATTTATATCGCGTCGTTTCGGATTGATCCGCCGGCGGGGGTGCTTGCTTATCTGCGGTTGATTCCGCCGCTGATCGCGGGCATCACGATCTACTACGCGCTGGGCTATCTGCTCTCGACGCTGACGATCTGGTTCACCAAGCTCAGCAACGTCACGCATGCGATGCACGCGCTGCTCGAGGCCGGCCGATACCCCGTCGCCGCTTACCCGCCGGCCTACCGCGTGTTCTTCACCTTCGTGTTGCCGGTGGCGTTCATGACCACCATCCCCGCCGACGCGCTCTTGGGCCGGGGCAGCTCCGCGTGGGTCTTCGGCGGTCTGGCGATCGCCATCGCGCTGCTGATCGTCGCCCGCTTGTTCTGGATCTACGCCCTGCGCTTTTACACCAGCGCGAGCAGTTGAATCACACGGCAATCCCACGCGCTCAACAGCCCGCAGCCAACGGCTGCGCGGTGCTTCGCTAACACCTCACCGCGCAGCCGTTGGCTGCGGGCTACATCAGTGCATCATCGCCCCACGTGAAGCGCGATATCATCTCAACGCCTGCTCCGATCCTCTCACACCTGATCACCACCATGACGATCGCCCGCGCCCTGCTTGGCCTAGCCTTCTTCATCCTCCTGGCCTGGGCGATGTCTTCCGATCGCAGGCGTTTCCCCTGGCGCGTAGTCCTCACCGGGCTGCTCTTGCAGATCGCTGTAGCTGCATTGATCCTCATCCCCTGGCGGATCGAGTTCGCCAACGGAACTTACCTGAGCGGCTTCGCCGTGTTCGACACGCTTGGCAAAGGCTTCGTCAAGCTGCTGGACTTCTCCACCGCCGGCGGAGCGATGGTCTTTGGCGATCTCGCCACGGCAGACTCGCCGGTCGGCTTCGTCTTCGCCTTCGCGGGCAAGGGCCTGGTCGCGATCATCTTCTTCAGCGCGCTGCTCGCGGTGCTTTATCACCTGGGCATCATGCAGGCGATCATCTGGGTGCTCGCAAGGGTCATGTCTTTCCTGATGGGTGTGTCCGGGGCCGAGTCACTGGCGATGGCGGCCAACATCTTTGCAGGGCAGACCGAGGCTCCGCTCGCGATTCGTCCATACTTAAGCAAGCTCACGTTGTCCGAGCTCAACGCGCTGATGACCGGCGGATTCGCCACCATCGCCGGCTCGGTCATGGCGGTCTACATCGGCTTCATCGGCGAGGAGTACGCGCCGCACCTCCTGACCGCTTCGGTCATGTCCGCGCCCGCCGCCTTTCTCATCGCCAAGATCATGCTGCCCGATAGTGAAGCAACGCAGACCGGCGGACGCGTGCCCTTCAAGGTTGAACGTCAAGCCCGCAACACGCTCGAAGCCGCGACCATCGGCACGCACGAAGGCCTGATGCTCTGGCTCAACGTGATTGCCATGCTCATCGCCTTCGTCGCGCTGGTGGCTCTGATCGACTGGCCGCTGGGGTTGATCGGCGAATACCTGCTCAACCCGATCTACACGCGGATGGACTGGCCGACGTACACCGCGGATCAGCCGCTGACGCTGGCGATGATCTTCGGCACGGTGCTCGCGCCCGTCGCATGGATCATCGGCATCGACGGCTGGCACGACTGCCAGTGGTTCGGCTCGCTATTAGGCATCAAACTCGCGGTCAACGAGTTCGTCGCGTTCCTGACCTTAAGCAGCGGCTCCAACGCCGACGGAAAAACGCTGGGCTTTGAGCAGTCGCGACACGCCGCCATGGCCGCCTACGCGCTCTGTGGCTTTGCCAACTTCGCGTCCATCGGCATCCAGATCGGCGGCATCTCCGCACTGGTCCCCGAACGAAGGGCCGACCTCGCCAAACTCGCCACCCGCGCCATGCTCGGCGGAGCCTTCGCGTCCTGGATGACCGCGGCCGTGGCGGGGATGTTTATCCGTTAGAAGAGTTGCTTTTGACGGGATTGCGGAATTGGCAAGATTGACGGGATCATGCCAATTCAAGAATAAGATTGCCTTTCATCCCGTCGGCCCCGCTAATCCCGCAATCCCGTCAAGTACAAATTATTTTGAGCTCTGTATTAATCGATCAATCGCTTGCGCCGCAAACTGGACCCTCGTCGGCACATCGCCACGGACCTCGATATACGGCCGGCCCCACTGGTCCAGCACCTGCCGCAGGCGACGATCAAACCAAGCTGCGCTCCCCGCACTTTTACGCAGGCCGTCGTCCTCCCACTTCAGTTCGTCCGCACACAAGACATACAAGTCATGCACGTGCTGCTGAGCCAGCGCGACGACCTCCGGCACAACTCGGCCAAAGTAGAACTCGCTCCAGAGCATCGTCGTCATCGCATCGGTATCACAGAAGAGCACGCGGTCCGCCAGGATCGCGTACTCAAGCTCCCGCTGCATCTGCCCGCGCGCAAGGACGGGCGCCTGCTCCGGTGTATAGGTGCTGCCATGAACGGTGAGATAATCGCGAGCAAATTCGGGCACGTAGGCGGTGTCGTAGTGCTGCGCCAGCGCACTGACGAGCGTGGACTTACCCGTTGATTCGCCGCCGACAATGCTGATGCGCAGGATGTGGGATTGTGCTGGCATACTTATTTTGTGATTGCGCCTTTAATGAAGCTCAATTGCCGATACGATACAAAGTTCTCTATCACAACATCGCACACGCCAGCACCCGAAAGCAGACACCTTGATCCCCGAACGCATCCGCATTGCCACCGCTCAGTATTACATCCGCCCAGTCGCGAGCTTCGATCAATTCGTCGACCAGGTCACCGGCGTGGTCGCCACCGCGGGCGACTATAAGTGCCAGCTGCTCGTTTTGCCAGAGTACTTCACGATCCAACTCCTGACCCTCGGCGACATCACGCGACCGGTCACCGAACAGGTTCGCAGGCTCGCCCGCCGGGTGCCGGAGTTTCTTGAACTGATGTCGAAGCTCGCGAAGAAGCACGGCCTGTATATCGTCGCCGGATCGATCCCCAACCTAGACACCGACCATGAGCACAAGGTCTTTAACGATTCGTTCATCTTCGGTCCAACTGGCAGCCATGCCGTGCAGGGCAAGATGCACATGACGCGCTGGGAAAACGAGGAGTGGCTCGTCTCCCCACGCCGAAAGTTCCATGTCATCGAGACGTCCTTCGGCAAGATCGCCGTGACCATCTGCTACGACGTCGAGTTCCCCGAACTCGCCCGCGCCGCGGCCCACGCCGGCTGCTTCATCCTCGTCTGCCCGTCCTGCACCGATGACCGCCAGGGCTACCTCCGCGTCCGCTACTGTGCCCAGGCTCGTTGCGTTGAAAATACGATGTATGTCGTCCACGCCTGCACCGTCGGCTCGCTGCCCATGGTCCCGGCTGTGTCCATGAACTACGGCGTCGCTTCCATTCTGACGCCTTCCGACTACCCCTTCGCCCGCGACGGCATCGCCGCGGAAGGCAACATCAACCAGGAAATGCTCGTTATCGCCGACATCGGCATGGATACAATTGACAAGGCACGTAACAATGGCACCGTGCTGCCCCTGCGCGATTCCTTAACCACGGCGGAGGTCACCAGCCAGCTCGAACAGGTCACCTTATGAATCCCCCGCCCAATCCGGGCTCTGTCCCCGACCCCGGCACACCCAAGCCCCACCCTCACAAGCGGCTAAGCGCACACATCCGAACGCTCAGGCCCGACGACTTCGACGCCATCCGTGCCTTGGGGCTGAAAATCTATCCCAACGATGTCCCGTGGAACCAGGACTACTTCCGCTCGCACGTCGAGGTGTTCCCCCAAGGCCAGCTCGTCGCGGTCGACAACAACACCGGCCAGGTGATCGGTTACGCGGCCTCGCTTATCGTCAACTGGGATGACTACAACTTCTCCGACTCGTGGAACACCTTCACCGACAAGGGCTACTTCACCAACCACGACCCCGAACACGGCAGGACGCTCTACGGCGCCGACCTCATGGTCGATCCCGACACGCAGGGCCGAGGCGTTGGCAAGCTGATCTATCAATACCGCGAACAACTCTGCCACGAACTTGGGCTGCGGCGCATCCGAGCGGGCGCACGCCTCGCCGGCTACCACCGCTACGCCCACGCGATGTCCGCCGAGGACTATACGCTCAAAGTCATCGCCCGCGAGCTCGCCGACCCGACGCTGACCTTCCAGCTCAAGCGGGGCTTCCGTGTACTGGCGGTTGTCACCGGCTACATGCCAAAGGACCCCGGCTCGCTGGGCTACGCCGCCGTCATCGAGTGGATCAATCACAAAGTCGCCCAGCCCAAGGACTACCGCAAGCGCAGCCCCTACTTCGCCAAACGCCGCAAGCCCAGGCCGACACCGCCAACAGACCAATCCCCCTGATCAAACGCGAGGCAAGACTGAGAATCCCATCCCAAGCCGCAACCGTGCCCGCTTGCGATCATGCCGTGGGATATCCTTGGTCGATGTCATAACCCCCATGAAAAGAAGCCGGTCCTGGGCGCAGCGAAGGTCCGGATCGTTCGCCTAATCGCTCAAACCAGACCCGCTCCAGACTTGGCATTCGACCCACCGAGTGCGATACTGCGGGGATGGGGTTCCTTTTCGTAGTTGTGGCTGTTGTCGTCATCGCCTGTGTCTTGGCCATGATCGCCTTGGCATTCGGCACAGGCTTCGGTCTGCTCACCGGATCGCGTCTTTCCTCTGGCAATAGCAAACCCACCCACGGCCTGCCCGCCTGCGGCCGATGCGGCTACCCCGCCCGCGGCATTAGCGGTCTGAACTGCCCCGAGTGCGGCGCGGACCTGCGCGAAGTAGGCATTTCACTCGGCCGATCGCATCAACTCGTCGGGGCCGGCTGCATCGTCTCGATCGTGTTCACCATTGCACTAGTGATTGTTGCGAGCATTCTCAATCCCATGATCGTGAATCTGTTTCCGGATTATGAAACACAGTCTTTCAGCATTCGCTTATCACCAAACTCACAGGCGTTCGGCGAAGCATTCCTGCACGTAGATGCGAGTGAACTGATCCCGAGTAACTCGATCAATACCGGCTTAGGCGGCACATCGACGACATGGAACCAGTCGGGCACAGGCGGACGAACCACGACAGTCTCGCTGGGTACTGGCGGTGGACAGCGAACCGTCAATCGTGTCGCGTTTTCGGCTCGTTACAATCCGCGTTCAAAACATGCCTGGAAGGAAATCTTTTTCGAAGTCAATCCGCAAAGTCTTGAAGCGGCTTGGACGGATCAGAGCGGGAATCCGCGCAGTTCAAACGGCGTCTTCAGCGACCAGGATATGCTCGCGTACATGGCGGACATCGGCATCGATACAAGCAAGCCTGACGTTCAGGCCGAGGCAAACGAGTTGCAAGGCGTGATGACCGGCCTGGCGCAGGGCATGAGCCAATTCACATTCACAAACTTCGACTCGCAGGGGTCAGCTTTCACATCTCACTACCTCGAAGCTCCCGAATGGTTTGATCCGGTCTACTTTTTTACCTGGCTGGTGCTGTGGGTCGTCGGCCTGGTCTTCATCAGTCGCCGGGGACGTAAAAAAGTGGTGACCTGAGGATTCGTGACAGCCGCTTGCTTATTACTCACCGTGAAATCCCCGCCCAATTCCGAGCAGCGAACCGCTTCATGGTGACACCCAAACAAAAACATAAAAATTTTTAAACTACCCCTTGACACAACCCGAACAGACACTATCGTAGGGCGGTCCGATCGAAACCCTAACACCTGCCCGCCCCGTCCTTAACCCCGGAGACGCTACGATGGTGACCGCAACGACCCTCCAACAGGCCGCACCGACCTCCAACGGATTCAAGAAGAAAGACAAGCCCATGAAAATGCCCACCAAGACCGTCGCCGTCGAACCTACCACTGACCCGGCCAAGCGAAAGGCTCTGGACCAGGCGGTCTCCCAGATCGAGCGGGCCTTCGGCAAGGGCTCGATCATGAAGCTCGACGACGATCCGTCCAAGATCGCCCCCGGCATCTCCACCGGCTCGATCTCGCTGGACCTGGCCCTGGGCGGCCGAGGCATCCCCACCGGACGCGTCGTCGAGGTCTTTGGCCCCGAATCCTCGGGCAAAACCACCCTCTGTCTGCACCTGATCGCCAATGTTCAGAAGACCGGCATGGCCGCGTTCATCGACGCCGAGCACGCGCTGGACCCCTCCTGGGCCCGAAAGCTGGGCGTTAACCTCGAGGAACTGCTCGTCTCCCAGCCCGACACCGGCGAACAGGCCCTGGAAATCTGCGAAATGCTCGTCCGCTCCAACGCGGTGGACCTCATCGTCATCGACTCCGTCGCCGCCCTGATCCCCCGCGCGGAAATCGAGGGCGAGATGGGCGACAGCCACGTCGGTTTGCAGGCTCGGCTGATGTCCCAGGCCCTGCGAAAGCTCACCGGCGCGATCAACCGCAGCTCCTGCACCGTCGTCTTCATCAACCAGATCCGCGAGAAGATCGGCGTCATGTTCGGCAACCCAGAGACCACCCCCGGCGGCCGGGCGCTGAAGTTTTATGCCTCGGTCCGCATCGACATCCGCCGAACCGCATCGATTAAGGACGGCGAAACGGCCGTGGGCAACCGCACCCGCGCCCGCGTGGTGAAGAACAAGGTCGCTCCGCCGTTCAGGCAGGCCGAGTTCGACATCATGTTCGACGA
>JBGSTE010000577.1:0-2578 GCA_041736655.1 Phycisphaeraceae bacterium
CCCGCACCAGCACGCAGCCGACCATCGGGTTGGGCTCGACCAGCCCGCGCCAGCGCTCGGCAAGCGTCAACGCGAGCACCATCCAAGCCTGATCCTCCGCGCTGCCATGCGCCCGCGCGCGGCCGTTACCGGCACGGGGTCGCGGCGCGTCGTCGCCCGGTAAGGCTTTGGTGGAGGCTTGGCCCATAGCTGCTTTCATCATACGATATGAGCGAATAAAGGCGATACGCCTTGCCGTAAATCAGGACACGCCTTACCCCGCTTGACACAGGGAGCCCCATCATGAAATGGTTGATCCGTATCGCAGTGATCGTTGTGCTGCTCGTCGTGGTCGTCGGCATCGCCGGCGCGATCATGATCGACTCGATCGCCACCACGGCCGTCGCCAAGGGCGCCGCCTTCGCCACCCAGACCGATGTCGAGGTTCAGAAGGTCGACGTGAAGCTCTTCAGTAACGCCGGCGAAATCACCGGGCTAGACATCAAGAACCCCGACGGCCCCTTCCGCGAGATGTTCGACAGCTTCCTGGTACTCGGCAGCGGCAAGGCGGCGATCTCCGCCGGCTCGGTGATTTCCGACCTCGTGGAGATCCCCACCGTCGAGCTCAGCGACATCGAGCTCTCGCTGGTCAGCAAGGACGGCAAGAAGAACTACGAGGTGATCCTCGCATCGCTCAAGCGCTTCCAGGGCGACGCCCCGCCAAAGGAAACCGAGGGCGGCAAGCAGTTCGTCATCAAGAAAACCACCATCAGCCGGATCACCGTGAACTACGACTTTGACAAGGACCCCGCGCTCGGGGCCCTGCCGGCCAAGGGCACCATCGAGATCGCCTTCGATAAGCCCATGGTCCTCGAGAACCTCGGCCAGGGCGGCGTCCCGATGTCGCAGATCACCGCCGACCTGATCACCGATATCCTCGTGCAGGTCACCGCGAATATGGCCACGCAGTTGGGCGACCAGTTTGCCGGTCACATCAAGGGCCTGTCGGGCTCACTGGTCGACACGCTCGGCGAGAACAAATTCACGCAGACGCTGGGCGAACTGGACCTGGGCGAAGGCGCGGCCGTGCTCAAGGGCTTTGGCGTAGACCTTGGCGAAGGGGCCACCGACCTGATCAAGGGCATCGGCGGCGGGGCCGGCGACCTGGGCGAGAAAGCCACCGACACGATCAAGAAGGGCCTGGGCGGCCTGCTTGGCGGCGACGAGGAAAAGAAGGAGTAGCGACATCAAGATCAGGGGGACAGGCATTCCTGCCTGTCGTCAGGCCGCAGGCCTGAGAGATACTGGATCGGCTACCCGATTGACAGACAGGAATGTCTGTCCCCCTTTTGTTATGCACTAGAAATCGGGCTCTGATAAAAGTGCAATCGCATCCCGCCGTAGTCGGCGGTGACCGGGCCGTCGAAGAGGCTCAGCTCCGGCAGGTCGATCTCGCGCGGGGTGCGGACGACGATGACCCCGCCGACCTCCATGATCGGCCCGAGCTTTGCGACCAGGTCGATGACGCCCTGCCGTGACGCATCTTCCTGCATCATGGCGTAGGGCGGGTCGAAGAACGCGACCTGGATGGACTTGGGCCTCAGCGACACCGACCAGTACCCGGCCAGGGCCGAGCCCTGCACGACGGCCGCGCGCTCGTCGAGCCCGAGGGTTTGGATGTTTTCCCGCAGGATGCGGATCGCGTCGCGGTCCATGTCGACAAAGAGGCAGCTTGAAGCGCCGCGGGACAGGGATTCGAGCCCCAGCGACCCGGTGCCACAGAAGACATCGACGACCGCCCAGCCGACGCTATCGCCCTCGGGCTGCAGGAGGCCCAGCGAGACGAGGCGGTTAAAGAGTGATTCCTTGACGCGGTCGATGATCGGCCGAGTGGTCGTGTCGTCGGGCGGGCCCTTGATCGTTCGTCCGCGATAGTCGCCGGCAATGATTCGCATCGCACAAGTTTAGCGGCGTATCGCGGGGCCTGTGCCAAGGCGATCGCGTCCCCGCCGAGCGCGCATCACGTTAAACTCCGCATCATGCCCAAGATGAAAGATAAGCCTAAGCAGACACACAAGACCCGCAAGCCCACCACGCCCACGCTCGCGGACCTGGCCGACCGCTACGCGCTCTACGGCCTGTCGGTGCAGGAGCCGGCCAACGAGGCGGAGTTCTTCACCAAGACCTACAAGAAAATCAACGGCAAACCGCCACGCATCCTCCGCGAAGATTTCTGCGGCACCCACGCGGTCTGCTGCGAGTGGGTCAAGCTGCACAAGGACAACACGGCCATCGGCATCGACCTGGACGAGGAGCCGCTTTCCTGGGGCAAGGCGAACCTGCAGACCGCGCTGACCGAAGACCAGCGCCGCCGGCTCACGCTGCACCAGCAGGATGTACGCAGTAAAGGCAAGGTCAAGGCGGACGTTCTGGCGGCCCAGAACTTCTCGTTTTTCCTCTTTAAGACGCGCGAGGCGGTGCGGGACTATTTCAAGCACGCCCGCGCGAACCTGGCGGACAAGGGCATCATGGTGCTGGACATGATGGGCGGCAGCGACTGCTACATCGAGGAGCACGAGGATGTCCGCACGATCGAGTC
>JBGSTE010000600.1:0-8867 GCA_041736655.1 Phycisphaeraceae bacterium
ACTGACCCGCCGACACCCGGCCCTGCGCCACCAGCGCCCGGAACGCGGTGGCGAATCGGCAGCCCAGGCTCGCCGCGGTCACGAAGTTCATCTCATCAGGCAGACGCACGAGGTTCACATCAGCAAAATCAATCGCGACCAACTCCGCGAACGAGCCCCAATGCGTAAAGCCCGGCTGAAACTGGCGGTCACAAACCTGATGGTCCCCAGCCAGGCACTGCCCGCACGACCCGCAGCCACACACAAACGGCAGCGTCACGCGGTCGCCGACCTTCCACTTCTTCACCCCCGCGCCAACCGCCTGCACCACGCCCGCCAACTCATGCCCGGGCACATGCGGCAGCGAGATGCCGTCGTCGTGGCCCATCCACCCGTGCCAGTCGCTGCGACACAGCCCGGTCGCACGCACCGCGATCACCACGCCCCCGTGCGTCGGCTCCGGGTCGGGCACCTGCTCGACGGTCAACGGCTCAGCGAAGGCTCGATAGAGGATGGCTTTCATGTCAGGACAGATCTTACTCTGTCCCCTTGACCTCTTGGATCATCCACTTGGTAAACCCCAGGATCGAGTGCGGGTCGGACTCCGGGCCCACCGGCCGGCCTCGTCCGTGTGCGTGGGGGAAGAGGTTCAGATAATAGTGCATCTTCGGGTGCCGCTTGGGAAGACCCGCCTCCCAGAATGCGTTCATCCAGTCTCGCTCGATAAACGCGTGATAATCCTTGGATTTCCAGACGATCGGCCCAAAATAAAAGATGTACTCCTTGCCTTGTTCGATCGTCCACTTCGCGCCCTTGACCACGCTCTCGGGCTTGGACCAGCCGGTCTCCAGCGGCCAGTGGCGGTTGAACTGATGCGCCTCGTACGCGATCCCCTCCATCTGCGCAACGACCGCCTGCGCAGCTTCGTTGGTTGCGAAAAACGTCGGCTCCTCGACCATCTGGATCAGCTTGTAATTATCGTGCTTGATCAGCCCTTGCTGATGCGCCTGCTTAAACATCGCGCGGATGTCGGCCACGTCTTTCGCCGAGAGAATCCGCCCGTCTTCCTTGAACGGCCCGAGTTCCGCCTCCGGCCAGCCGCGATCTACCGCCAGCCGCGCCTCACGACAGATGAGGATATGCTCGATCACGCCGCCCTTAGTCTCCCATTCCCGGATCGTCGCGATTAATCGGTTTTTCGCCGGGTCAAGCAGATCGCGCTCTTTACTCAGCCCCCAGTAGTACTCGAAGAACACTTTTTTTGTCTTAAAGTCGCCGTCGGGCACCCAGCCAAAGAGCGTGTCGATGTGCTCAGCAACGAAGGGGTAGTTGCCCTTCTGCTGGTCATAGGTAGGCATCCCTTCCCACGACCCGCCGTGGTTGTGTTTGGTCTGCTCGACATCGGCGGGGATCGGCCGCAGACCGACAAGGCCGTGCGCGGGCGCGGGAGCGTCTGCCGGCTGAGCCCATGACCCCAAACCCGTCGCCAGCAACACCACAAACGCAGTCAAGATTGTCTTCATGCAGATACTGACGCCTCTTAAATGCAACGCATACAACGATCATCCAAGTTTGGCGGTGCCGCCTACCGATACGGCAGAGTTGCCCGCTGCCCGCTTAAGCGGACTACCAACCGACAACACTATTCTCCACAGCGGGCGTCGACGGTCAAATGTAGGCGGTGGTTAGGCGATGCCTTGTCACCATTTTCCTTCGAGGTGCGCGGAGCAGGTGTCATGCTCGAACATCAAGCGGCCGCAATAAACGCTCTCGTGGTTCTTACACCAGCCCCAGTCTCCGTCAATGCGTTTGTATTTCCGGCAACCACCGCATTGTTCATGATGAAAGTGATCACGTTCATCATTAAGGTTGACTGCTCGTTTGCAACGATCGCACCAAATGACCGTGAGATGAGCTTGATCTATTTCAATTTTCATTGTTTTCACTTGCGTAACGCTGCCGCTCAGTGGCAAGCCGCGTGCGGGGCAGGACGCACAAGGCTCGAATCAAACTTTCAACGCACGCGTGCTCGTTTACGGCAGCGAATGGTTAGCCTGCTTCCTACCAAGATATCTGAACGGCTTTCGCCATCTGGCCGCTGACTTGCTCGATGCTTTGGCGAATCTGTTCTGCGACTGCTGATGCGCGTTGCTCTTCAATATCACCTTCAAAGGAAATCTGCACACCAGGGTCTTCAAAGGAGAATGAGATTGGGCAGCCGTCGATCTCGATGCGGCCGTCGCCCCAGCCTTCGATCTTTTTATACGGAATCGAAACGGGGCGATAGGGATCCGATCCAGACGGAAAATCAAACCATTCGCCATCGGTACGTTTGATGAGGAACTCGATCATGGGGCTCAATAAAGCCTAACACTGCCGCTCAGTGGCGATCCGTGTGCGGGGCAGGACGCACAAGGCTCGATGACAATTTACGACGCACGCAAGCTCGTCCACTGCAGCGGGTGGTTAGCGAACTACTTGCGAAGGACATCGGGCGAAGGGTAGCGATCAATGCTCAGTCGGGCCTTCGGAATTGGGTGACTAAAATCGTAAAGTCGTTCACCGAGCCGCTCATACTCACCAGCCATGATCACGTCCCGATAGTCAACTTGTGCCAGGCGGCAAAGGAAGTCAAAGTACCATGGATGACCGTGAGCGGCGAAAGCGATACACCTCTGAACGCGCGCGGACTCGGAAGCCGACTCAATCTGGGCAAGCAGCGCCGGAACCTCCGTTTGGGGGAAGTCCTTCAGAATGCAGTCGACAACATCCTGTGGAAGGGCCATGGTTCGCTAACGTAAAAGGCTCAGTTGCCGGCCGCCTGCGAAAGCAAGCTCCCAACCAGTACCCCAATTATCCATCATAGGCGTCACCGGTCAAATTCAGCCATTGTTGAGGACCAGTACCTAGCCAACTATCGATTGTTCCAGTGGCTGCGGCGCAGCGCATCGACATACGCATCTCTGCTCCAGCCCGGACAGGTCAAGGCGAACTCGTGCAAAACTTCCGGCCACTCTCCGACGGACATGGTTCTCCACTGCGGAATTGCATCGTCCCATTTCCCGGTCTTGATCTCTTGAATGAGGCGATCGGCAGTCTCGTGGAGGTCTTGACGTCGAGATTGGCGACTCTTGCTCATTCATGCCCTTGGCGAATGGCCCTAATGATAAGGATAAGCTGCCGGGGCCGCATGCAAGACCTTCATGCCGCGCAAAAACAGTATGGCGGCCCCGGTCAGCTTCATCCGTTGGTTATGTGGTGCTCCCCCGCGCGACGGCGTAAGTGACGCAAGACTTCTTCTGCTTCGGCATCTCCGTACATCGACTGCGCCAAGTCCCCGCAATGCCAGATCTTGGCCAATACCTTCGTGAGTTCAGACGCTGACGGAGCGGATACGAACCAATCAACGCCTCGATCTTTCCCGTCCCATATGAGGATGGCCGCGTGCTCGGACTTGAATCGGTAATTCACACTGCCCGGCCAACCATATGTGGTGTGGAGTTCTTGGAAGTTTGATCTCAAGAAACGGACATCATGCTCGGAAAGCTCGATCTCCTGCGCCGACACACCCACAGCAAGCTGGGAGTGATCCCAAATCTGGCACCAGACGAACGTCGAGAAGCGGTCCGTGCAGGGCAGCCATTCTGCGTTCGGGGCCGTATCGACTTCAACGACGACCGCTGGGTCCGGCCCACTGTCCAAGTTGATTGCCCAATTGCACACGCCCTGATTCTCGTGCATGAAAAGCAGGAGCTTCTCGGCCAGAAAGTCCTTCGGTCCACCATTATACCAGTCGTCGAATGGCTCCCCAAGCTGATCGATGTCAAACGGATCATCGTCGTTGCTGTAGCGTCGAAGGAGCTGCACGGCACCATCCAGAGAGTAGAACTCGCGGACCGAGGCCGGGAAGAGGATGCCAAGTTGCTCTTCGCGGCGTTGGAGTGCCTCGGCGGCTGATTGCGAGAAGCACGGCGGTTTGGCCAAGAGTTTGATGGCGTCCCGGTGGTAATTCGTGTGAGTGTTCATTCCACGGGAACTCCCACCACATAACGTAAAGGGCTCAGTTGCCGGCCGCCCACTGGAGCAGGCATCCAACCGACAATCTAATTATCCATTAGATGCGTCACTGGTCAAGCTTGCTTGGTGGTCAGGGCTGGGTTTTGTGTGATCCGATCCGTCTGGCGTTGATGGTTTTGCCGCCGATCATGGTGAAGACGTCGCGTGCGCCGAGGTTGCCGATGACGACCCAGTAATTGATGTCGGCGGTGGCGAGGTTGTTGGGGTCGTTGATATCAAACGCGAGGGACTGCCAGGCGTTGTGCGGGTTGGTCTGGTTTGGGCCGGGCTGTTCGGTGTTGAGTTGTTCGATGCTAAAGCCGTGCGGGCCGGTGATGGTGAGGTGGTGGGTATTGCGGTAGGCACCGACACGGGCAAAGCGTGAGGCGTGATGGGCGCGGGCGAAGCTCAGGCCGTGGACATTGCTGGCCACGACGATGTTGTCGGCATCGGTGTGTTCGTTGACGAGGATGCCGGTGTGATAGCCGGTGACGGTGACATTGCGCAGGACGGTGGACGCGGCGTTGTTGATGGCGGGGGTGATGAGGCCGGCGGTGGCGTGGGTCGGTTCGCTGGCTTGTACGTTGTAGACGCCGGTGTTGATAAAGACATTTTCGAGCTTGCACTGCATGGCGAATTGCAGGTCGATGCCTGCGATGGCGGGGTTGTCCTGCGTGCGGACATCGAGGTTGCGGATGATGATGTTGACCGCGGAGAAGCCGCCATAGAGCGACTGGCTGGATCGCGTGGCTGAGATGACAGCCGGGCCGGTGGTGTCCAGACAGCGCAGGATGCTGCCGTTCGTTTGCAGCGGGAAGTTGCCGATCGTGCCGAAGACGTGTGTCGGCTCGCTTTGCCCGATGATTTCGATGGTGATCCAACTCGGCTGCGGGCGGGACACGGGCGGGATGACGAGGCGTCCGCGGTAGACGCCATCGGGGATCAGCATGCGTCCGCCGCCGGCGTTGACGATGGCGCTGAGACACGCGGAGAACGCCGCGGTGTTGTCGGTCTTGTCATCGCCGACGGCGCCGTAGTCAAGCACGTTGAAGGATGCAGGCGTTTGGCTCAGCGTGGCCGAGGCGGGGCCGGGCGCTGGCGCGGTTGTATGGTTGCAACCGGGCAGGGTGAAACAGATCATCGCGACAAGGGTGAATATTCTGCAGTTCATGCGGGTAAGTGTAGGGTCTTTTGTATGGATCGATGTGATGATGAGGTTGATCGTCAGGAAGAGAAACCTTGACCCTGTTAAGATTAAAAAGTATGCCCACACCCGCCGCGTACCAGCAAGCGATCGATCCTGATGCACCGCACGCCTATGGCGTGGAGGAGACGCATGTCACGTGCCCGAAGGCGGCCGAGCTGGGCCGGGCGACGCTGCTGGATGTCATGTATGACTGGGACCGGCTGCCGGTGCCCAAGTCGCTTGGCTACTTCGAGCACCGGTGGATGACCAAGGGCGAGCACGGCGCGGGGGCGCTGGACTTTTCGGGTGTCTGGCGTTTTCGCGAGTTGTTGCCGTTCTTTCGGCAGGAGAGCGATATCGTCACCGTCGGCGAAGGCCGAACGAACTTGCAGGATGCACGATTGCTCGCGCAGGAGATCGGCATCAAGCCCGGCAACCTGTTCTTGCAGTATGAAGGGCTCAACCCGTCGGGGTCGTTTAAAGATAACGGCATGACGGCCGCGTTCACGCACGCGAATATCGTCGGGGCCCAGCGCGTCGCCTGCGCATCAACCGGCAACACCTCCGCGTCGCTGGCGCTCTTTGCGGCCCACTCGCAGCGGACGGGCATCGTCTTCATCGGCAGCGGCAAGATCGCGTACGGCAAGCTGTCGCAGGCGCTGGACTACGGCGTGAAAACCCTGCAAATCCAAGGAGATTTTGACGCCTGCCTCCGCAGCCTGCGCAACATCGTCACCCAGCGGCGGGAGCTGGGCATCTACCTGATGAACTCGTTTAACCCCTTCCGGCTTGAGGGGCAGAAGACGATCATGTACCGCGTGCTGGAGGCGCTGAACTGGGAGACGCCGGACTGGATCGTCGTGCCCGGCGGGAATCTCGGCAATTGCTCGGCCTTCGGCAAGGCGTTTGCGGAGCTGAAATACCTCGGGCTGATCAAAAAGATCCCGCGCCTTGCGGTTATTCAAGCAAGCGGCGCGAATCCGCTGCATGAACTGTACAACGACCACGGCATCCGCTGGGATAACGGCAAGTACGATCACGCCAAGGTCGCGGCATATTTTGCACAGCTTGATGCGGCGGATGTTCATGCGCATACGGTGGCGAGCGCCATTGAGATCGGTCGGCCGGTGAATTTGCCCAAGGCGCTGCGGGCGCTGGCGGTGATGGACGGCGTGGTGCGACAGGTGGACGACGCGACGATCCTGGAACACAAGGCGTTGGTGGGGCGGTACGGGTTTGGGTGTGAGCCGGCGAGCGCGGCGAGCGTGGCGGGGGCGCGGTTGTTGCGTGAAGAGGGCGTGATCGACCCGAACGAGCGGGTGGTTTGCATTCTGACGGGGCATCAGCTCAAGGACCCTGACGCGACGGTGAAGTACCACACGGGCATCGATGTGAAGGCGGCCCAGCAGGGTGCTCCGCGTGAGAAGCCGATGGGGCGCTTGAGTAATCGGCCGATCCCGGTGGCGGACGACATCGAGGCGATCATCGGCGCGATCACGGGCGACAGGCACAATGCCGATGTCTTGATTGAAGCGGCGCAGGCGAAGCTGGCCGCGGGCGGGGCGATGCCGGGGCATCTGCCGGTGTCGGAATATTGAGTCGGGGGTTGGTCGGTGGGGTGGAATAAGGCTGGGTTTGTAGCAGTTTCGCCGAGTAAGACTTATGCAGTTCATCACCCCGATCCGGACGAAGCGCTGGCTGATACTCGGTCTCTTGGCGGTGGAGTGTCTCGTTTTTGTCGCTGGCGGGTTGATCGGACTGCGGGTTGTTCGTGAGCAGATGGCCTCGATGATCGGCGAGCAGGTCAAGGCGGACAACGCCCGCTATGCCGAGGGCCTGGCGGTCCTGATTGAGTCGATGGATTTAAGTCCGCAAACGACGTATGGCTCAGAGAATTGGCGGCGGATGCAGCGGGCGATCGAGCAGGTGCAGATGCCCGCTGACGGCTTTGCGTGCATCCTGGATTCGGATAACAAGATTCTTTGTCATCCCGAACTGGAAAGCGCCCCTGACCTCCTTGGGGTTGACTTGTCGAGTCACATTCAGAAGCTTGTTTCCAGCCAATCGGCGGAAACACAAACGTCTGTCGGCCAGACGTATTTCCTGGCTGACGGGGTTCATTACATCGCGACGCGTCCGATCCGGGGCACGGACACGCGGCTGCTCGTGCATCAGCCGGCCAGCGGGCTGGTGTCGGTCAGTGACGCGCTGACCACGCCGTTGATGGCGACGTTTATCGGCGTTGGCTGCGTGGTGCTGCTCTTAACCGCCAGCGGCAGCTACTTTGTGGCCCGACGGTATGAGCACGTGCTCGAGCAGGCCAACGCCGGCCTCGAAGACCTCGTCCATGCCCGCACGCTCAAATTCACCGCCGCCCGCAACGCGCTGATTTTCGGCCTGGCCAAGCTCGCCGACTCACGCGATACCGACACCGGCGCGCACCTGGAGCGTATTTGTCTCTACTCGGAACTGCTCGCAAAACAGTTGCAACGTATGGGCAGACACAGCGAAGTGACCGACGCGTGGATTCATGAACTGCGGCTGGCCTCGGCGCTGCACGACATCGGCAAGGTCGGCGTCGCAGACAGCGCCCTCCAGAAGCCCGGCAAACTCAACGAAGAAGAACGTAAAGAGATCGAACGCCACCCCCAGATCGCGGCCGACACGCTCTTGGCGATCTATCACCAGATGGGCGACGACCCGCTGATCGTCGCATCGGTACAGGTTGCCCTGTACCACCATGAAAAATGGGACGGCAGCGGGTACCCGTTCAAGCTCCAGGGTGAGGGTATCCCCTTGGCGGCGCGCATCGTCGCGGTCGCGGATGTCTACGACGCGCTGACCTCCAAGCGTGTCTACAAGCCCGCGATGCCACATGATGAGGCCTGTGCTCACATCAACCAAAGCGCCGGCACGCACTTTGACCCCGAGGTTGTTGCGGCTTTCAATCTCGTTGCCGATCGCTTCGCCTCTGTGCGTGAAGAGGCCCGGGCCAGTTCGTCGTTATCCCTGCTGGGCATCTTCAAGCAGGATGAGTCGGCGTGAGTCAGTTCCCGACCTGAGTCGTGCGGTTACGAACGGGTTTTCGCTCTTCCGCACCACAACGGCCTGACTTTCTGCCATAATCCCCGCCCTATGAGCAAGACCAAGACCGCGATCGTCCCGACCCGTGAAGAGAACTACCCCGAGTGGTACCAGCAGGTGGTGCGCGCCGCCGACCTGGCTGAGAACTCGGACGTGCGTGGCTGCATGGTGATCAAGCCCTGGGGCTACGCGATCTGGGAGAACATGCAGGCGGTGCTCGACGCGGAGTTCAAGCGCACCGGGCACAAGAACGCGTACTTCCCGCTGTTCATCCCCAAGAGTTTTCTCGAAAAGGAAGCCAAGCACGTCGCGGGCTTTGCTAAAGAGTGCGCAGTCGTCACGCACCACCGTTTAGAGGATGACGGCAAAGGCGGGCTCAAGCCTGCCGGCGAACTGGAAGAGCCGTTGATCGTTCGGCCAACGAGCGAGACGATCATCGGGGCCGCGTTTGCCCGCTGGGTCGAGAGCTACCGCGACCTGCCGCTTTTAATCAATCAGTGGGCCAACGTCGTGCGCTGGGAACTGCGTACGCGCCTGTTCCTGCGTACCACCGAGTTCCTCT
>JBGSTE010000619.1:0-2327 GCA_041736655.1 Phycisphaeraceae bacterium
TGGCTTCATCGGTCGCTCCGGGTGCAATCTGATATTGCAACAAATTGAAGCGCATCGGGCCAAACCTTGCAAATCCAGACGGGTTATCCACAGCAAAATCGCTTGAACGGCAAGGGGTGTGGGGTTTTTCAGGGGAGACTAGATAGCATGACGCTTCTTGCGATCGGATACTCGAAAAAGAACAATGTAGCAGCAACTAATGTTACGAATGCTAGTCCCGTCGCAAGGATTAGAATTGATTTTTGTATGACATGCATACTATTCTGCCTTGCAAATAGGTACAAGGTGTGACGCTTGGCCGTTATGGGGGCTATGCGCAGAACTCGGAACGTGATGTCTGAGATTGGTCATCGCCAGGTTGCTCCAAGTTCTTGCGAGCATAGACGCGTTGCGCCTGCCGAAGCCGGCGGAGTCGTTGGGCCTGTTTTGTGTGCGGGATGCTGCGAGCATCGGAGTATTTTACCTTGTTCGTTGCGGGGCTTCGCTGTGACTCAGGCCTGGCCACATGCCGTGCGATTTTGTATATATAAGCCTGGAAATTGAGTTACTTATCATTGCTCTCTTCGAAACTCCCTTTAAACATCGGCCACGTCGTGTCCGTGAAGTCATTGCCATTAAGACGACGTTCCGTTCTGCGATTCTCATGGAATTCAATAAAACTGCCTAACTCGCCGCCATGGTTAATGGGTAGCAGCCCTGGAACAGATAGTTCCCTCATTTCGTCGCTAGTTACATTAAACTCAAAATGGATCATCCATTCGAGGTCTTCGCCTGAATAATCAACCTGATTTCCCAGTTTGACAACATATACTGTCAGGCCGTATCGCTCAGGCTCAGCATCTGTTGCTAATGGACCAAAGGGCCTAGTCTTAAGGGGACCACTGGCGAATGATACTTCAATCTGAGTGTTACTGTTGAAAGTGTATTCATAAATATTCTGCAGAGCTTCATTCATTTGTCTTACATCGCAAGCATAGCGAAACGTAGCATCACCTGAGTCGCTATACCACTCGCTCATCACATGATTGATTCTAATCATTTTTTCGAGTTTATCTTTTCCTTGCACATAACCGGCTTCGTTGATAGAAAACAGGGGAGCGCTCCTCACGGCATCACTCTTTAAAGTCGCACATCCAGTGCTGAGCAAAACACACAAAAGCAGGGCGGCAAAGGGTGCATGCTTATCATTGTTGATCATGATCACAACCCTTTCATTTGACCTGTGAACTCATCTGGCGGTTGCCTGGTATCCGGTGTGATGTTCTCTTGTCCGGCGTCCGTAGGCCGCCGGCTATTTTGCTTGCTTCTCTTGCAGGCTTTTATTTGATGATGCCGGTGGCTTTGAGTTTTTCGATGACGTCGTTGGCGCTTTTGTCGATGCTTTGTTCGTGGGTGGGCAGGCGGAGTTCGGGGTTCAGCGGCGCTTCGAAGGGGGAGGCGGCGCTCAGGCCGGTCATGTCTTTGATCTCGCCGGCGGCGGCTTTTTTATAAAGGCCCTTGGGGTCTCGCTCCTGGGCGACGGATAGGGGGATATCGACGAAGACTTCGAAGAAGGCAAGGCCCGCGTCTTCGTGGAGCTTGCGGACCTTGTCGCGGGCGTCGCGGTAGGGCGAGACGAAGGAGCAGAGGGTGATCAGGCCTGCGTCGGCGAAGAGCTTGGCGACTTCGCCGATGCGTCGGATATTTTCGTCGCGGTCTTCGGCGGAGAAGCCCAGGTTGTTGCACAGGCCGTAGCGGACGTTGTCGCCGTCGAGCCGGTAGGCATGTCTGCTGCGTTGATGCAGGGCGTGTTCGACGGCGACGGCGACGGTGGATTTGCCGCTGCCCGAGAGGCCGGTGAACCAGACGGTGCAGCCGCGCTGGCCGAGGTTTTTGAAGCGAGCTTCACGGTCGATCGTACCTTCGTGCCAGGTGATGTTGGAGGCCTTGGGCTGGGTCATGGTTTAGCTCTGTCTTGCGGTGGGATGGCCGTCCCGGCCGTCTGTGTTATTCGATGACGGGCGGGACGCCCATCCTACCGTGAACTAATCACGCGGCTGGATTGTCCTGCCGATGATCCTACAATAAGTGGTGTCCGTTGTGTCTGAGGTAGAAAGCGTATGACCGTAGCCTTGCCTGAACGCATTGAGTCGGCGATCTCGCCGGTGTTTGAGATCCTGCCCTTTGACCAGGCGATGCGGTCGCTGGTGCCGGTGGAGGGTGCTCGGCCGGAGGTGCTCGCGGTGGTTCAGCGCGTGATGGATGACCCGGCGCTCAAGGGCCAGGACGCGATCAAGGCGGGGCTCTGGCTGTATGTCGACGAGCTGGACCGCAGCCACGCGATCAGC
>JBGSTE010000647.1:0-2135 GCA_041736655.1 Phycisphaeraceae bacterium
GTGCGTCACTGCCAGCAGATGGAGCAGCGTGTCCGCGAGGCGTCGCGGCTGGGCTTTAAGCGGATTCTGTCACCGCCGGGCTCTGTCGCTGCGCCTAAGGGATCCAAGGTCGTTGAAGTGCGTTCGCTGGAGGCGGCGCTGGAGCACCTGGGCTGATGTTTTGCCAGTGAGTAAAGGCGATTTACCCAGCCCGTCGCATCCTGCCGATGAACGCTGTGTGACCCTGCCGCAATCGCATAATCAAGTGTTCGCAGAGCTACTGGCGCGTCTTATCATCGCGGTGATGGTCGGGTGCCTGCTGCGCCCGCAAAGCGTCGATGCCCAGATCCTGCAGGGCGATTGGGTCGTTGCCTCTGAGCAAGCGATCGAGCAGCACCGCAAGACCGATGTGACGGTGATCGTGCTGGACCACAACGACCGGACGGTGCTCGGGGCAACGGTGAAGCTGATGCAGCTTCGCCACGACTTCGTGGTCGGCATCACGCTGCCGGCCGACCGGCTGCCGCCTGAAGGGCTTAAAGAGTTGGCGGTGTACCGCGTCTTTAATGCGATCGCGCTGGACCGCCTGACCGACTGGTCGTTTGCCGCTGCTGAGTCGAAGCTCACGCCGCAGCAGGTGGCCCTGGCCTGGCAGGAAGCGGTCAAGCCGGCGGTGGTGTCCTTTGGCCGGGTCGTGTCTGCCGACCCGGCCCGCAACAGCGACAAGATCGCGCTGCTGGGGCCGCAAGACCTGCGTGATGCGGTGATGGCCCGCATCGACTTCGCCACCGCGTTCACGCCTGCGCCCGACACCTTCGACCTCTACGCCGACCTACTCTATCAGGACATGATCGAGCGCAAGCTCGGCCAAGGCATGCTCCACCGTATGTTCGAGCGCGCCCGCGTCAACCGACCCGACGCCCAGTTTGCCCTGCGTGTGCGTGACACGATCTCGCTGCAGCGCGGCCGCGACCTGGCCAACGCCATCCAGCGCTTGGAGATCCGCCAACTGCCCTTTGACCGCGTCACGATCGAGCAGCGATTCACCGGCCAGACTCAGCCGTTGGCGCTCAGGCGTATGCTCGACGGGCAGGTCGCAACGCTGCCGGTGCCCGTGTCGCTTGCCGAAGTCGAGGTCGGTGGCCAGTCGGATGTCGCCGCAGGACTGAACATGGAGACGGTTCTTCGGCTTGTCTTTGCTCAGCCGAAGATTGATCGCATCATCTTCGCCGGCCTGCAGCAGGAGGGCCTGATCGAAGACCACGCCGCGCTACTGGATGCCGACGGCAAGCCCACCGCATCCGGCAGCATGCTCGACCAGATGTTTAATACCTACTGGCGCAGCAACCTGAGCCTGAAGACCGACGAGCGCGGCAACGCCGAGGCACGCGTATTCACCGGCTGGTACCAGGTCAGCGTGACCCTGCCCGATGGCGCAACACTTGAGGGCGAGGCCTATATCACCAAGTCTGACCGCAGCAGGCTCATCATCATGCAGCAGACCACCGCGGAAATTCCGCAGTAGCAATCGATCGTTGCAATCCATTTACCGCTGCGATTCGCGAACAGTTCGGCGATAGGTTGTTTGAGAGTAGCGATCGTACACTCGGCCGCCGGACATGTATTGACTGTCGCGCGTGTAGGTGATCGAGCGATCGTAAGCAAAAGACTGGTAGCCGACGGAGACCGATGGGCCTTGATCATTTCGCCCGGCGTACCAGGGTTCGTAGGGCAGTGCGAGCGATGCGGATCGCACGGCTTCGGACGGCATGACCAGCGAGCCGGCGTGGCCCATGTCATCATAGAGCGGGCCGCGGTCGAGCCTGCTCAGGCCCGGCCGGCTGTGGCAGCCGCCCAGGAGAAGCAGGGCGAGCGCCAAAATAGCCAGATGCACAAACGTGTTCCGCATGGTTCAACCATACCGCGCTTTTCACGTTAGACAAGCACAATTTTTGATGCTTGCTTGAATCCGTCCATCAGGCCTGCAAACGCCCGTTGTATTAAATCGCAGAAGCAGCGGTTCCGGCCGGTCAGTCCGGATGTTGAGCCCACGCCTCAACGCGACGCAGGCCGATAGATGCTCCGCCAGAGCGGAACGGCCAGCGCGGCACCGATGACCGGGGCGACCAGGTAAACCCAGAGCACGTGGACCTGCC
>JBGSTE010000663.1:0-6734 GCA_041736655.1 Phycisphaeraceae bacterium
GGGCTGTTGCCGTTCTGGTGGGCCTCGCGCCAGTTGAGCACGCCACCGGTGGGGCTGTTCAGTGAGGCGTGTGGGGTTGTCTTGCTGTGTCCGCAGGCGGACAGGAGCAGGACGGCCAAGAGGCCGAGCGTGGCGGGGACGATGCGTCGTGTGGCGTCGTGCATGGGCGTGCCCTGGTCGGGGTGAAAGGCTTGGATCGAAGGCGATCATGAGGGGGACAGGCGTTCTTGCCTGTCAGCAGGCCCAAGGCCTGGAGGAGCAATTCGGCTTCGCCGAACGACAGGCAGGAATGCCTGTCCCCCTGATGGGTCAATGGTCAGGCCTTAAATCTAACGTACACGTACTTTCCGGTCAATCAGACGCTTGTTAAATTACTTTGGTACACGTACATTTGTCCCCGGCGTCCATTTTCTGCTTTTCTGTTCTCGTGCGTTGCTGGTTTTCAACCATGCCCAGCCCCCAGCCCCCGATCGACGACCCCAACCGCCGCCGACTGCCGCCGCTCCTGCGACGCTGCTGGTACGGGCTCAACCAGGCCTTCCGTAAGCGCTTGGCCCACCTGGGGCTGACGCCCAACCAGTTCACCGTCCTACGCTGGCTGGAGGAAGATGAAGGAGGCGGCATCCGCCAGACGACGATCTGCGACCGCATGGCCAGCGACCCCAACACCATCGCAGCGCTCGTCGAGCGGATGGTCGCCGACGGCATGGTCAAACGCAAAATCGACCCCGCTGATCGCCGTGCCCGGCTGATCTCCATCACCGCCAAGGGTAAGCGCCTCTACGCCAGGGCCCGACCCCTGGCCGTGAACCTGCAGGAGGAAGTCCTCGAATCGATCCCCGCCGCCGACCGCGAGAAACTGCTGGCGCAGATCGAGAAGCTCGCCGACGCCTGCCAGGCTGCGCTCCTGGCCGAGCCGGTGACGGACCCGGTCGAGCCCTGATCCGACAGCGTGCTCTTCGTAACGCTCTAAGCGCCTCTCGCCACTTGCGGCTGCATCCTGACTCGCCGACACTGCGCCTGTGAACTTCCTTGCCCATCTCGTGCTCGCCCCGCAGACGCCGCACGGGCTGGTCGGCGCAATCGCCCCGGACCTGATCCGTGGCCCACTACCCAAAGACCTGCACCCGTTGGTCAGGCTGTCGGCAATGGAGCACCAGCGCATCGACCGTTTCACCGACACGCACGCCGCGTTTGACCGCACCCGCCGGCAACTGGCCCAGGCCGTCGAACCCAGGCTCGCGGCCGTCGTCGCCGACGTCCTCTACGACCACCTGCTCGCCTCCAACTGGTCGAGCTATCGGCCCGACGCGTTTAACGTGTTTGTCGCTTCCTGCCACGACACGCTTCAGGAACACGCCCACCTCATGCCCGACGACATGCAGGCAGTCGTCCGCAAGATGATCGATGAACGCTGGCTGACCAGCTACGCGACCGCAGCAGGCCTGCACGACCGGCTGACGCAGATGTCCGCCCGGCTCACGCTCCGCTTTGACCGCGCTGTGAACCTCTGCCCGCCGATTCACATCATTGAAGCGCTGGCACGCGATTGTGCCGATGACTTCTGCGTATTCTGGCCCGACCTGCTGAGCTTTGTCGCGACGCAGCGAAGCCAAGCCCCGGCCGACCGACTGGCCTCCTAATTGTTAGATCAGGGAACTCACATGATGACGCGACGCACAGCCGGTGTGTTATTGGCCGCAGGTTCTTGTCTGCCGATCTTCGCCGACCAGCCGAGCGCGGATCAAGATCTTTTGACGCTCAGCGAACAGCCCGCCGACGAACACGCACCGGCCGACCGCCCCGGCACCGCTCGCGTCTACTGGGAGAACGACGGCGCTTTCCACGACCCCTTCGATAGCTACGACCGCCACTACACCAACGGCTTCACGATCACCCTCGAACATCAACCCGCCTGGGCTCAGAGCCTCGCGCCCTACATGCCTTTCGCCGAGCTCTTCGAACAGCAGCACGGCCCGGCCCAGACCGCCGCCGGCTACGTGCTGGGCCAACTCATCTTCACCCCACGCGACCTTGCCGCCACCGCGCCCGTCACCACCGACCAGCCCTACGCGGGCTATCTCTACGGCGGGGTGTTCTGGCAACGCGCCAGCCAGTACCACAGCCGCGACGATGTTGCCGTGCTCGATCACTTCGAAGTCAACCTCGGCATGGTCGGCAACCAGGCGCTGGGCAAGGACATCCAGCAGTGGGTTCATGACACCTTTGCCGGCGTCGACCCGCGCGGCTGGAACAACCAACTCGCCAACGAAGTCACCGGCCAGGTGTATTACCGCCGAAAGTGGCGCATCGATCTGGGCGAGACCGACTCCAATTGGCTGGGCAATCTGAACACGCAGTTGATCCCGCAGGCGGGTGTGGCGCTCGGCAGTGTGTATCGCTATGCCGAGGCCGCGGTGACCTTCCGCATCGGCTACCACCTGCCCGATGACTTCGGGCCCGGCCGCATCAACGACCTGCAGTCGGCCACCGGCGACGCGTACCTGCACACCGGCTGGTCGTGGTACGCCTTTGTCCGCACCGGCGGCCGAGTCATCGAGCACGACCTGTTCTTAGACGGCTCGAACACCCACAACCCTTCGCTGAGCGTCGACAAAGAACCGCTGGTGGGCGAAGTGCAGGGCGGCTTGACCCTCAGCTACCGCGCTAACCACAACCACCGCGTCGACCTGACCTGGGGCCTGACCTTCATGACCCAAACCGTCGACGCCCCCGACGCCACCGGCACCGAGTCCTACGGCACGTTTGTGCTCAGTTGGGTCAAGACGTTTTAATTTCCTCGTAAATTCCTGATACAGAGATTTACGTTTAAAAGCACCAGACCAAATGGGTATAAAGAGTCGGTCTGTTGCAGCACATTCGCACCTTCGGCAATGGGGTTTTGGAATGTCTAGATTTACTGTCATTCTGCTGACGATGATGGCTTACATGGTAACTTTGAGTTCACATGCTCAGTCTTCTGAGTCTGAGCGCATCAAGCAGCTTGAAGCAGAGAACCAAGCCCTGCGCCACGAGTTGGCTGAGTTAAGGCTCGAGCTGAGTACGCTCAAGAAGCAGCTCGCTGCGCAAGACAAGCCCGAAGACAACCAGAATACGGCAGACAACACCGATACCCCCGCGCAGGCCGAGGAAGGTGCGGGGGAAGTTAAGGTCAAGACCTATCGCAGTGCCGACGACATCTGCCGTGCCATTCCGCAGGGGCTGGGGCCCGGCCGAAACGGTTGGGACGTGTTCAAGCGCAAGGCGGTCGGCGACTGGCTGAATGAATCGATCCCCGGGAGCCGTTACGAAGCAAGGCGAATAGTCAAGTCAACCGCTGTCAGCTTTGACAACACAACGAATCAGTGGATGCTGACAATCCACTTCGAAATCGAAGACATGCAGTACATGAGTTGGCAGATGAAGGATAAGATTTCTTCGGTGCGGCTCTTTGGCGAGGAAAAAGAAGTCGTTCGATTGGAAAAACGCATGCAAGTCGGCAGCCGGCTTATGGTGACGGGTCAGATCGATCGATTTTCTTTCGATCCTGCAGGCAACAAAACAGACGATGATTGGCGCCCCTCGTATTGCTCGATCACGCTGATCGATGTCAAAGTGAATTGAACTGACCCAGTAATCGCGAATATCGGCAGATATACTTGATCTGCCGATTCATTCAGGAGTCACGATTGTGTGTCGAAAGATTTTTTCGGCGAATCGTGACAAGGGCAATTACTCCTAGCAGAACACCTGCCGCAGGCTCGGGCACGTAAACCGCGTCGGCCGGGCCGGTGAAGGCGGCGAATGCGAGGGCGAAGTCTGCGTCGTCGACATCGTTATCGAGGTCCAGGTCTGCTGCCGGGTTGTTCGCTGGGCCGTTGTCGGGGCCTGTGAAATTGGCGAAGGCGATGGCGAAGTCTGCATCGTCGATATCGCCGTCCAAGTCAAGGTCGGCCGGGTGGGTTTCGGGGACCGGCGTGTTGAAGGTCAGCGCGTCGTATCGGCCGAAGCTGCCCAGGACGGTATAGGCGCGGAAGTAGGCGATGTCGGCGGAGGGGCGGGTGATTAAGAGTTGATCGATGGTGACGGCCGTATTGTTGGCCAGCAGCGACGGAGTTTCATCAAAGGCTAGCAGGTTGTTAGCGAACCCGTACGCCTCGAGCCGACCGATCTGCGGCGAGAGCGTGCTGCTGGGCGAGAAGAGCAACGAGACGAAACTGGTGCTGCCGTTGATGAAGTCCCCACGGAGGATCCGGCTGTCGTTGGAGAAGAACGGGATACCGACGTGGGCAAAGACAAGGCTACCGGTGGGCGACACATCCCGCGTACTCACGTCGCCGGGGGCGCTGGTCACATCGAAGGTCGAGATACGCAGCCCGCCCTGGCCGTCGGGCACCTCGACGCTAAGCATGACATAGGGCGAGACGTCGTTGAGGACCGTGCCGGGCGAATAGTTGTCCGGCTCAAGCAAGACCGCAAGCGCGGCCGGCGAGAGACTCAGGCATGCAGTCATAGCAATGACGGATCTCATTTTTCTCTTCCACTGGGCGCATGGGACAGGCCGTGGCGTTGAATTATAGCCTGAGACAGGGAATAAACAACCCTCTGGCAGCGGAAAACAGGCAAAAACAGGCGGTGTTTAACGCTTGCGCTCGAAGGCCGCAACACACACCGTCGCGAGCCTGTTCATCAACGGCAGCTTCAACAGCGCGTGGTCGAGCTTGTGCAGCGCCACCGTCAGCGGCCAGTTGCTGGGCCAAAGCCGCCAGACCCGGCTGGTCAACTGAAAGTATCGGCAGTGCATCGCATCAAAGGGCTCGGCGAATCGGCGCATATCCGCGTCGGTCAGCGGGCGTTCATCATCGGTCATCTCGTCAATCGCCAGGGGCACGCAGCGACGCAGCAAACCCAGAGCCCGTGAGTTGAGCACCGGCTCGGCGAAGACCGCGCTGCCGCCGGGGTTCAGCCGGTCGTAGACCCGCTGCGACAGGCTCTGCATGTCCGGCAGGTGGTGCAGCGCGGCGTAACCGACGATGTGGTCAAAGGTCTGGCCGGCGAAGGCGTCGTCGAAGTTGCCGGTGACTTGGGTGGTGAGTCGGTCGGCGCTGCCGTTGATGGCACAGCGCTTTTGAACCAGCGCGATCGAGCGTGGTGACAGATCGTAGGCAGAGAGTTCCGCGCCGTTGTGCGTGAGGATCGCAGCGTCGATGCCGTTGCCTGCGGCGATCTCCATCACGCGCTTACCACGCAAAGGCGAGAGCAGGTGGTAGTAGTACTCGCGCGGAAAGATCGTGTTGGCCGGCGGGTTGGAGTAGCGGACCTTGTCATAATCCGAAAGGATTGCAACGCCCTGGGCGGCCTCATCGGTGTAGTGCTTGTCAAAGTGCTCGCGTTCGCGTGCGAGCAGGGCGGGGTCGATGCCCGCGCCCGGTGTCTTTTGAATCGCAGGTTGGAGGGTGGCGCTGGTCATCGCTGTGACTGGATATCGTCGTGAAGCACAAAGCGCGACGAAGTTGTTGACGCGGGCCGTCAACGGGCCGATCATTATCGGAACTGTGCAAGCAAAGTCCGGCCCACTGATCCAAGTCCGTCGTCAATGCCCGGAGCCATACGGCGCGGGCCGTGGTTGGCGCTGGATCACGCTTGGGCTGTGTTTGTTGGCGTTCGCTGCATCGGCCAGCGCCCAGCCGATGGACCTGCGCGTCGTGCGTGATCCGGCGGTTGAGGACTACGACTTCAGTTGGGTGTACTGGTTTGAGACGCACGGGCAGGTGTATGTGCGTGAGGCGGTGGAGGAGCGCAAGCTGCCCTGGGATACACCGGCCTCGCGGCGCTGGCGTGATCAGGCGGTGACGGCCCTGGTCAACCTCATGGACGACGAGGCCGACAGCGTGCGGGCCTCGGCTCTGATTGCGCTGGGGCGCATCGGCCACGAAGCGGTGCTTGATCGCGTACTGCCTGACGACAAGCCGGTCGTCGCGCTGAAGCCGGACGAACAACCGCGGGCGTGCCTGCTGCTGGATGCGTCATCGGATGTTCGGCTCGCTGCGTGGATCACGCTGGGGCTGATCGACAGCGAGCGCTCGCGCGCGGCCCTGGCGCTGCCACCGATGCAGGAAGCCCAAGAGATCGATCTCGTAGCGCAGGCGGCGGCGATCGGGCTCATCGACTCACCGGGGCAGGTCCACCTGCGCTGGCTGGTCTCGCGGCTGGAGGATCTTGCGGTTTCGATGGAGGTCAAGCGCTGGTGCATCTGGTCGCTGAGTCGCCATGATGAGCCGGCGATGGATGAATTGTTTGACGCGGCGCTGCGCAACCTGCCGAGCACGTTCATCATTAGCCAGGTGCTGCTCAACGCCGAGTACGCCAAGCGCAAGGGCTCAGCGGATTGGCTGGTGGATGTGTTGCGATACCACCCTCAGGTCCGCGACTGGGCGGGGTACCGCGCGTTGTCGGCGATGCCGGTGGAAGGTGTGTTTGGCAGTAGGCCGCGCCGATTGGCCGAGGAGACGCGTATCGCCGCGACGCTTTCGCTTGCCCGGCAGCCGATCCCTCCGGACCCATCGGATCAGCGCAAAGTGCTTGAGCATCTTCGGCTGCGGATCACGTCGGGCAACTCGGCGATGGAGATGGATTTTAATCGCGGCTTTGACATGATCAGCTACGTGATGCTCTGCCACGCCGACGGCCCAGACCTTGACCTGCTCTACGACCAGATGCGCGGGATCACACAG
>JBGSTE010000726.1:0-1641 GCA_041736655.1 Phycisphaeraceae bacterium
AGAGCGCCACGCCGATCAACTGCATCGCCGCGATCGCTGTGCAGCCTGCGGGCAGCGACACGTCCGCCGCTTTCGCCAGCGCGTGGATGCGCTCGCTTACCTGCGTATGGCAGTTCGTCAGGTGCGTCGCCTTGATCGACACCGGCACGACCAGCACGCGCTGGCCCTGGTCCTTGAGTTGCCAGGCGGCGCGTAGCGCCAGGAACGCCGCGCCCTCGCTGAAGGGCGTCACGCGATCAGCCTGGAGGTAGACATTGCCCTCGGGGAACACCACCAGCGCGTGCTTACCCTTCTGTAAGACATTCAGCGCGGTCTTCAGCGCCCGCGCGTCAGAGCCTTCACGGTCGACCGAAAACGCGCCCAGCCGTTGCATCACAAATGCATCGCACCGGCTACGCAGAAACACGTCGTACGCCGCCATCATCTGCGTGCTCAGCCCGGCCTGGCGCGCACCTTCGAGCATGATCGCCGCGTCCGCGTGCGTCGGGTGGTTGGGCATCAGTACCAGCCGGTCGCCTGATCCGCGGAATTGGTGCAGCGTCTGGATGCCCTGGACCTCGATCCGCGTGATCCGCTTGGCCCTGGGTAAAAACCGCCGGCGGTTGTACCAGCCCAGCAGCGCACGCCACAGCCAGATGTCCTTGGGCGGGAAGTCGCGGTAGGGCTCGTCGCAGAAATCGAGCATGGCCGGGCATTATCGACTGAAGCGGAAGTGCTTGCTTCATCGAAAAGAGTTAGGATAATGATAGGGTGTACGTCGCGTCGTGTTGCTCGGCCAAGGCGCGTCGCTTCGCGGTCAGGTCCGTGTTTGTTCTGCGGGTATTTCGTCATGCTCAACTGGCTTTTTCTGGACATGGACAACTACTTCGCGTCCGTCGAGCAGCAGGCCCGGCCGGAGCTGCGTGGCAAGCCCGTCGGCGTGCTGCCGGTGATGAGCGAGGGTTCATGCTGCATCGCCGCCAGCTACCACGCCAAGCGGCGCGGCGTCAAGACCGGCACACGCGTCTACGACGCCCGCAGGCTCTGCCCCGACATCCAGTTCGTCGAGGCCCGGCCGGCCTACTACGTCGAGGTTCACAAGCAGATCCTCGCCGCGGTCGACACCGTCGTGCCCATCGACAAGGTCTGGTCGATCGACGAGCTGGCCGTGAAACTCATGGGCAAGGAACAGCAGCCGGAGGTCGCGCTGGACATCGGCCGGCGCGTGAAGATCGCCGTGCGCCGGGCGGTGGGCGAGTGTCTCACGTGCAGCGTGGGTTTAGCGCCCACGCGTCTACTGGCGAAGATCGCGTGCGAGTTGAATAAGCCCGATGGGTTGCGGGCCCTGCCGCTGGAGTCGCTGCCGGGGGCCATTGAAAAACTCTCGCTCGTCGACCTGCCGGGCATCAACGTGGGCATCCGCGGCCGGCTGCACCGCAAGGGCGTCTGCACCGTTGTCGACCTGTGGGCGATGAGCGCTCAGCAGGCACAGGAGGCCTGGGGCTCGATCGACGGCCGGCGGTACTGGATGTCGCTGCACGGCCAAGAGCCGGCGCTCTTGCCCGAGCACCGGCGGATGTTCACCCACGCCAACGTGCTCGCGCCGGAGCTGCGGACCGAATCGGGCGCACACAGCGTGATGACAAGACTGTTGCACAAGGC
>JBGSTE010000744.1:0-8610 GCA_041736655.1 Phycisphaeraceae bacterium
GCCAACGCGCAGGTTCGCGTCAGTGAAATCGCCGGCGCTCGCGGCCAGGGCTTCGCGGCCGGTGCGATCCAACTGACGATCAACGGCTTGCCGACGACGGTGGACCTGACGACGGCGGACTCGCTGGGCGATGTGATGACGCGGGTCAACGACGCGATTGTCAGCGTCGTACCCGGAGCCGGCGCGCTGACGCTGGGCCCAAACGGGTACACGCTCACCGCCAACGCGGGCAATGCGATCACGATCACCGACCCGGCCGGCGGCTTTACGGCGGCGGACCTGGGCATCAACATCACCGCGACGTCGGGCGTCACCACGGGCGCGGATGTGAATGTCCGTCTTACGCCTCGCACGCTGCTGAGCAGCTTTGGCACGTCGGTCGACTTTTCCAGCGGCCTGCACATCACTCAGGGCGAGCACACCGAGATCGCGGATTTCTCGGCGGCAACAACGGTTCAGGACATGCAGTACGCGATCGATGCCCTGAACCTCGGGCTGCGCCTGACGATCAACGAGGCCGGCACCGGGCTGGACCTGGTCAGTGAAGTCAGTGGCGTTGAGCTGAGCATCGGGGAGAACGGCGGGACCACGGCCGAGGACCTGGGCCTGCGCACCTTCGGGCAGACGACGCTGCTGTCGGACCTGCGTGGCGGGCTGGGCATCGAGCGGACGCCTGCGGGCGAAGACGACCTGGTCATCCAAACGCACGACGGCCGACTGCTGGAGGTGGACCTTTCTTCGGCGGTGACGGTGGGGGACGTGATCAATCTGATCCGCGCGGAAGCGACGGCTGAGGGTCTGAACGTCGGGGTGAACTTTAATGCACGGCTGGCGTCGGTGGGCAACGGCATCATCCTGACGGACAACACGACCGGTGCGAGCTTTGACTTTTCGGTGACCAACGCGGGACTGGGCTATGCGGCCGAGCACCTGGGCATCAAGCAGAACGTCGGGCCCGGCTCGACGATCAACGGGACAGACGAGGCGAAGGTGAGCGTGGAGAATCTTTTCACGCATTTAAAAGAATTAAGCGCTGCATTGCGGAATAATGACGAGCGTGGCATATCGCTTGCTGGAGCATCTATCGAAGATGACATCGACCATGTCGTGTCCGCGAGGGCACGGGTCGGTGTTCAGGCCAGACGGATCGAGGATCAGCTCGTGCTGATCGAAGATCGCGACATCCAGGAGCAAACGATGCTCAGCCAGTTACAGGATGCGGATTTAACGGAAGTGTTGACGCGCTTTTCGCAATTGCAGGTGCAGTTGCAGGCGTCGCTGCAAGTCGGCTCGGCCGCGCAGCAATTGACCTTGTTGGACTTTTTGCGCTGATGGCGCAGGATCTGCGCGGCCCCGGCAGCAGCCGGCCAGGGACGCGCAATAATGTTCGGCGGTTGGAGCCGCCGCCCGCGACAGGACGTCTTAAGCGGGATGGACACCAGGATGGATCGGGCTGTTAAGGGCGATGACGATGAAGATCAGTTCGTCACGTTTCGGTGAGATCGAGGTCAACGACCAGCGGGTCATGACCTTCCCCAAGGGTCTGCTCGGGTTCGCCGACTATCAGCAGTACGTGCTGATCGAGGCCGGGCAAGACAGTTATTTCTGGTGGCTGCAGTCCGTGGACAACCCGGACCTGGCGTTTATCGTCACCGACCCGACGCTGTTCATCCCGACCTACAAGGTCCCGGTGCGGACCGACCAGATCAGCCAGCTTGAGCTGAACACGGTCGAAGACGCCCAGGTCCTGGTGATCGTGAACAAGCGCGGCGAGACATTGACCGGCAACCTGCAAGGGCCGCTGGTGGTGAACGTGAAGAACTGCATCGGCGAGCAGCTGGTGCTCAGCGACCGCCGATTCACCACGCGGGTGCCGCTGGTGGAGCTCAAGGCCGCGGTACACGCCCAGAGCGCGTGAGGCGGCAGGCAGAGGTCGTGGTCAGTGACCGTGCCCGGCAGATGTTCGCCGGGATGTGACAGGGAGCTTTCAACGTTAGGCGTACGACTCCATGCCGGGCAACGACGCATGAAGCACGAACGCTCAACGCGGCAAGCATAGACACAACGCCCGCTTGCGGACAAGCGGGACCTCGCAGGGACGCGGGGTAAGCAACCGGCCCAAGGAAGGACCACCCAAGCATGCTCGTGCTATCACGACAGCGCGACGAAACGATCATGATCGGCGACGAGATCGAGATCACCGTCGTCGACATCCGTGGTGACAAGGTTCGGCTGGGGATCAACGCCCCACGCACGATCCAGGTTCACCGAAAGGAAGTCTACGAGGCGATCAGGCGGGAAAACGCCGAGGCCGCGCAGATCGAGATCGATGACCTTAGCGCCGCAGACAACACCCTGCGACAACGCAGCGTTCATCAGCCCAACGGCAACGGACGCTCGCGTTTGAAGCAGTCGCCATAAATCCACCCGTATGACCGGTCAACATGGAGTGACGGCCGGACAGTCAACACCGGGCTACGCAGCCCGGCTACCGAACACCCTGCGGCGGCACAGACTGCCTAACCGCTACACGACAAACACGGAGGTTTGTCTACCATGACCCGGATCAATACCAACGTTCCCGCCATGGTCGCCAGGACCAGCCTGGCCAGGACCAATACCGACCTCGCTACGCGGCTTCAACGCCTCTCCACGGGCCTGAAGATCAACCGCGGTGCCGATGACCCCGCAGGGCTTATCGTCTCCGAACGGTTGCGCAGCGAGATCTCCAGCATCGGACAGGCGGTCGATAACATCGAACGCGCCTCCAACGTCATCGCCACCACCGAGTCGGCGCTGCAGGAAATCAACGACCTGCTCGTCACCATCAAAGGCCTGACCGTCGAGGCCGCTAACACCGGCGCCTTCTCCAAAGAAGAAATCAAGGCCAACCAGCTACAGATCGACTCGGCCATCGAGTCCATCACCCGTATCAGCAATACCACCAGCTTCGCTGGACTGAAATTGCTCAACGGCTCGCTGGACTACCTCACCTCCGGCGTCACCGCCAGCCAGATCGCCGACGTCGCGATCAAGGGCGCTAACTTCGGACTTAACACCTCCATCCCCGTCACCGTCGAGGTCCTTCAGTCCGCTGAACACGCCTCGCTCTTCCTCTCGGGCAACGGCACGGGCTCCTTCACCTCCGCCGTCACCTTCGAGGTTCAGGGCAACAAGGGCGTGCAGGTCTTCACCTTCGCCTCCGGAACCTCGCTCTCGGCCGTCGTCAACGCCATCAACCAGGTCTCCGACTCCACCGGCGTCACCGCGACACTCGCATCGGCCACCAACCCCAGCTCCGGCGTCCTGCTGACCTCCGAGAACTTCGGCTCTTCCGAGTTCGTCAGTGTCCGCAAGCTCTCCGGCGGCGCGTTCTTCGACTCCTACACCGCTCAGGGCGGCGGGGCCGTCAACCGCGACATCGGCGGCGACACCCTCGCACTCATCAACGGCAACCTCGCCATCGGTGACGGCCTGGATATCTCGCTCAACGCCTCGACACTCAACATCGAGATGACCCTCACCTCCGGCGCAGCACAAACCCTCAACACCCCTTTCAGCTACAGCATCACCGGCGGTGGGGCGACCTACCAGATCGGGCCGAGCATCAACTCCCTCCAGCAAGTCGGCTTCGGCATCCAGTCCGTCGCCGCCACCCGATTGGGCAACTCCACCGTCGGGTTCCTCAACGAGGTCATCAACGGCAACGGCAACTCGCTGGCCAACAACGTCCGCGGCGCATCGGAGATCGTCGATGCCGCCATCCAGCAGGTCTCCACCCTCCGCGGCCGAATCGGTGCCTTCGAACGCAACACGCTCGACACCACGCTCCGATCACAGCAGGTCGCGCTCGAGAACCTCACCTCCGCGGAAAGCTCGATCCGTGACACCGACTTCGCCGAGGAAACCTCGCTCCTCACACGGTCCCAGATCCTCCAGCAGGCAGGCACACAGACCCTGGCCATCGCTAACTCCACCGCCCAGTCGGTGCTCTCGCTGCTTGGCTAACACGAAGCCGCTCGTGGCTTAGCAAGCCTCCAATCGAATCACCCTAACCCCGGTAACAGCCGGGGTTTTCTTTGCGCGGTGTAGCGGGCGACGCGAAGCGTCCCGTACAATCCACAGTAAACTGACACCATGAACCACGGGATCATTCATCAACTGTTCATCGCATACCTCTTCGCATCCCTTGCGTTTGCAGTACAATCTGCGAGCGCAGACGAGCAACCACCGCGGTTTGAAGCTGCGGACTCCCAAGGCGTGACCGCGACGCGCAGCGATCGCGCGGTCTTCCTGACAATCGACGCAACAGTCACCGGCCCGATCACGCTCCCGCGACTGGCCGCGCCGCTCGCGTCCATGTCCTGGCAGGGCAGCGAGACCGACGATGGCATCAGCTTGAAGCCCGAGCAGGACCACTGGGTCATCAGTTGGAAGAACCGACCCGCACAAGACGCAACGCTCGTGTTGCTGTTCGGTGCCGAACCGATCCTGCTCGGCGAGCTCAAGCCGACCACCGCAACCACCGACGGCTCGTTTTATCTGCCCGCGCATCTTGCACGTACGGCAGGCGAAAAAGTCCGCTACGAGCCGCAGCCCTTCAAGAACACCGTCGGCTACTGGACCGGCAAGGGCGACTCGGCAACCTGGACGTTCAAGCTCGACAAGCCCGGCCGATACAGCGTCGCCATCCTTCAAGGCTGTGGCAAGGGCCAGGGCGGCAGCAAGGCCATACTCTCAGTGATGCAGGCCCAACGGCAAGTAGCGAATCACGAACAGACCTTCGAAGTCGTCGAGACGGGCCATTTCCAGAATTTCCGTTGGGTCCACGTCGGCGAGATCGAGTTGGGGATCGTTGACAACTATGAACTGACGGTCAGGCCGGTGCAGATCGCCAAGGCCGCACTCATGGACATCCGCGCGATCCATCTGATCCGCCTGCCGGACGAAAAGAAATAGAGTGGTGATGTGTAGCGGGTGACGCGCAGCGTCCCTTGCGAAGCATATATCACGATTCGCACGGGACGCTTCGCGTCGCCCGCTACACGAAACACTTGGAACACCTATACCAGCGCCGCCACCTTCGGCCGTGGCAGCCCCAGGAAATTCGCCAGCAGGATCGGCCCCTCGGTCGTCATGAAACTCTCCGGGTGAAACTGCACGCCTTCCATCGGCGCGTCACCGGCCGCAAACGCGCCCTTCTTACTGCGCAGGCCCATGATCTCGCCTTCGTCGGTCCAGGCGGTGACCTCGAACTTGTCGCTGTTGAAGCTGTCGCGGTTGACCACCAGCGAGTGGTAGCGCGTGGCGGTGAAGGGGTTACTCATGCCGACGAACAGGCCCTTGCCGTCGTGGTGGATCGGGCTGGTCTTGCCGTGCATGAGCCGGACGTTGCGCTCGACGATCATGCCGAACTGCTGGCCGATCGACTGATGACCCAGGCAAACCCCCAGCAACGGCACCTTGCCCGCGAACGCCGCGATGACCCCCATCGACACCCCCGCCTCGTTGGGCGTGCAAGGCCCGGGCGATACGATGACATGGGTCGGTTGCAGTGATAAAGCTTCCGCAGGCGTGATCTTGTCGTTTCGCACCACCTTGATCGGCAGCGTCTGCGGGTCTTTTCCGTTAGCAACCAGCAGCTCGCCGATCCGCTGCACGAGGTTGTAGGTGAAGCTGTCGTAGTTGTCGATGAGGAGGATCATGGGTAGGAGTCAGGAGTTAGAAGTTAGGTGTCGGCAGTTGCAAGTCATGGGGTCCCGGGCCGTGACTTGTCGCCCAGTGGCACGAGGCTGAGTGCGCTTGGCGATGTAACAACCGCCTGACGCACCGCATCACTATACTCGTTCCCGTATCGCGATCCCATCCCGCTTGCCTTCGAGGTTGCCATGCAAACCCTCCTGCGATTCGCCTTGGCCGTGCTGTTCAGTTGTCTGTTCGCCTCATCGGTCTTGGCCCAGGACAAGGCCCGGCTCAACGTCCTGCTCATCACCGTCGACGACATGAACTTCGACTCGCCCGGGTGCTTTGGCAACAAGCTGCCCGGCGTCACACCCAACATCGACAAGCTCGCCTCTCAGGGCGTTCGCTTCGATCAGGCCTACGTCACCATCGCGATCTGCCAGCCCTGCCGTGCATCGATCATGACCGGCCGATACCCGCACACCAGCGGGGCCCTGGGCTTTGACAAGATCAAGCCCGACGTGCCGACGCTGCCCGAGACGCTCAAGGCCGCCGGCTACTACAGCGCCTGCATCGGCAAGGCGGTGCACACCATCCCCAGCCGACACACGACCGCCTTCGACGAAACCTATGACATGGCTGACCTCGTCTACGGCCGATCCCCCCAGCGCTACCGCGAAACGACAACCAACGCCATCGCTCAAGCCAAGGCGCAGAACAAGCCCTTCTTCCTGAACGTCAACATGCACGACCCGCATCGGCCTTTCGCCAACGCCCCGCAGGAAAACCGCGACAGGAACCCCAAGGCGTGGGAAGGCGTCCCGCTGGTTGAAAACCCTTACAAACCCGAAGAAGTCGCGGTGCCCGGCTTCCTGCCCGACCTGCCGGAGATCCGTCAGGAGATGGCCGAGTATTACACGTCGGTAAGGCATTGTGACCAGATCGTCGGCGAAGTGTTGAAGGTGCTCGACGAATCCGGCCAGGCCGACAACACGCTCGTGCTGTTCCTCTCCGACAACGGTATGCCGGTGCCCTTCGCCAAGACCAACTGCTACATGCACAGCAACCGCACACCCCTGATCATCCGCTGGCCAAACGTAGCAAAGGCCGGCTCGGGGGTCAGCGAGAAGATGGTCAGCTCGATCGACCTGGCGCCGACGATCCTGGACATACTCGGGATGGAAAACCTCGAAGGAGCGGATGGCCAATCGGTCCGTGGTCTGTTTGATCCAGCGCTATCTGCGGAAGGGGTTGGGCGTGATCGTGTTTACGTCTATCTCAACGCGCCGTTTTCACGCAAGCCCTTCCCGATCCGGGGCGTGATTTTTCCCGACTACGGCTACATCTGGAACGGCTGGGCGGATGGCGAGACGAAGTTCAATAACGAATCGATGTCCGGCCGAACCTTTGCCGCCATGCAGAAAGCCGCGGCCGACAACCCCGCGATCGCGGAGCGTGTCAAGCACTACCTTTACCGCAGCGTTGAGGAGTATTACGAGTATGACACTGACCCGAACGCGATGAATAATCTTGTCGACTCACCAATTAGAATTGAGTTTATGCAATACGTGCGCGAGGGGCTTCGTCAGCAGATGGAAGATACGCAAGACCCACAACTCAATGCTTTCGAGTTGTTTCTCAAAGATTTGTACAAAGAAAATTGATCAACCCACTACCAGATTGACCAGCTTCTTCGGCACCACGATCACCTTGCGGATCGTCTTGCCGTCCAGATGCAGGGCGACGTTGACGTCGGTCTTGGCGATGGCTTCGATGCTCGCCGCGTCCGCGTTCGTCGGGACGGTGATCTTGCCGCGCAGCTTGCCGTTGACCTGCACGGGCAGTTCGATCGTGTCCGTCGCGAGCACCGAATCGTCCCACGCCGGCCAGGGGGCGTCGGCGATATAGCTGGTGATGCCGAGCTTGCTCCAGATCTCCTCGCAGACGTGCGGGGCGATCGGGCTCAGCAGCAGCAGCAGCGTAATGACCGCAGGCCTCGGTGGTGCATCGAGCTTCACCAACTCGTTATTGAGCTCAATCATCGCGGCGATCGCGACGTTAAAGCTCATTGCCTCCATCGATTCGGTCACACGCTTCACGGTCTGGTGCACCTTGCGGTTCAGCGCCTCATCAGGCTCAGCCTCGACGACGCGGATCGCGCCGGTGTCTTCGTTGAAGACGACGCGCCACAGGCGGTTGAGGAAGCGGTGGACGCCGACGATGTCGGCGGTGTTCCAGACCTTTGATTGCTCAAGCGGGCCCATGTACATCTCGTAGAGCCGAAGCGTGTCGCAGCCGTACTTGTCGCAAACGGCATCGGGCGCAATCGCGTTTTTGAGCGATTTGCCCATCTTTCCGAATTCTTCCTTGACGGGCTGGCCATTGTATAAAAATGTCTGTCCCTTCTGCCCCTGCACTTCCGCGGCGGGTCGGCCGTCGGAAGTGGTGACCTGCGTCGCCTCGACGGGGATGCCACGCTCATCGCGGTAGCAATAGGCCTGGATATAGCCCTGTGCAAAGTATCGGCCGAACGGCTCGGGCGTCGATGCAACACCCAGGTCAAAGAGGAACTTGTGCCAGAAGCGGGCATACAAGAGGTGCAGCACCGCGTGCTCAGCACCGCCGACGTATAAGTCAACGCCGCCGGCGTGCGTGCCTTCGCCGGATTGTTTCTCGCTTACCATCCAATACTTTTCAGCATTCTTGCCGACCAGCGCTTCATCGTTTTTGTTATCGAGATAGCGCATGTAATACCAGCACGATCCGGCCCAGTTGGGCATCGTGTTCAGCTCGCGCGTGTACGTCACGCCGTCGATCACGACCTTCTTCCAGTCATCGCCCGCTCGGCCCAGCGGCGGCTGCGGCGGGGCGTGCGGGTCGTCGGAGCCGGTGGGCTTGAAGTCTTCCATCTCCGGCAGGTTGACGGGC
>JBGSTE010000082.1:0-4224 GCA_041736655.1 Phycisphaeraceae bacterium
AACTGCTGGCCGGCCTCGGGCGGCGTGGCCGCTGCGCGGTGCGGGCCGTGCGGTTGTGGCTTGAAAGGCTGATCCAAGACCACGCCAAGCCAATCGAATATCAATCGGGGTGCGGGTGATTGGGTTTTTCAGGGGCGACTACGTACCCTTCCCCTCGCGAATCAGGAGGTCCCAACAGTTGAACGACTTCATCCGATGACAAATCCCGCAGCGGGGACAGCGACAGATCGTATTCGACCCTGGAAAATTTGAACTGCCGGCCCAAAATGGCATTGAGAAAACGACAACGCTCTTTAGGATCAGCGGCACGCCAGGCCGCTCCCAACTCATCGACTGATCGGAAAGAATACTGATCGCGGCATGGCTTTGATACTGACGAGCAGCCCGAAACCGCCAGCGTGGCCATCAACACCAAAACGATGAATCGCGATCGACACATCTTGCATTCTACTCCACAAGTATCTTTTGTTTGGATAAACAAGAAACACGTCCTTCTGCTACTACTCGATATCGGGCTGAGACAAATCAATCACGCCCGAGCGAACGATCGGCGTGAGCGGCTTATTGATGGCGAACTGCCCCAGCATCGGGCCCACATCGGATGGACAGATGTATTGTATAAAGACCACTCGCTCACGATTAAGAGCAATTTCATGATAGATGGTGCGATACGGCAGTGGCTGTTGACCGACTTGATAGATTCTGGTGAAGGCTCGTGTATTATTATTCCCAGAGAAAAAGGATTCGTAGTGTTCGCGTAGTCCTTTAAGCCCACCATAGTAACCAAAGCCTTCGTTACTCGCGTTAACCACAGAATCGATGTATTCATCACGGGTCTGGCCCAGGAACGCGCCATCCATGCCGATGCCATTGCCGCCCAATGTCGTACCATCGAGTTTCAATTCGGGTTCAAAATATGTCCCATACTTGCCACCACCCTTGCGGTGAATGAAATTGAGTAAGCGTTCATTGTGATCGAGCTGGCCCGCATACATGTGAATGTTGTAACGATCCTCATTCCAGTCGGCGGGATAAACCGCCACGGAGTGTTGACTGAACTGGTAAACACGGAAAAACGTGTAGTCCCGCCAAACGACTCCTGATTCGACCGTGGGGTCGTACAGCGCGCCGTCTCGTAGCCTGAACAATTCACTGAGGCGGGCAAGGTCCTCCACCGGCGGTCGTAGTTCAACGGGACCGGGCGTATCCGGCGGCGTGTAACGGCCGGGTCGGTAGCACCCGCTGCAGGCCAGCATGGCCAAACATGCCAGGAACAAAGTCATGCGCTTGCTGCCACTGAGTACGCTAGGCCTGTCAACTGTCGTCGGTGTCACATCCTGCTCTCGCGGGCCGGCTTGCAGGCGTTGGCGTTCGCTGAGGGCGGGCATGGGGCGGGTCCGGAAAGGGTTGGGGCGGGCCGGGTGTTGGGCTGGGGCTTGAGGTTGGATTGTCCCGGTGATGCCTGACGGGGTCAAGGGGCCGGTGGCGGGATTGTCAGGGGGTGGTTTGATCGGCCGCCAGAGTGGCGGGGGTGGTGGAGTTATCGTCCTCCGTTGGCGGTTGGAGCGGTGGGGGTGCTGAGCCGATAGGGAAGATACGGCTGGTGACGGCGGTTTAGCCGATAAGCCGGTGTGGCATCGGGCTTGCGTGATGGGATTTTTTGGATGGTTGAGGTTTGCCTTCTGACGAAACGGATGGGCTGACCTAGAATGAGCGGATTCACTAACACCTAACGGATTGAACGATGTTTGAACGCTTTACAGATCGAGCCCGCAAAGTCATGGCCCTGGCCAACCAGGAGGCCCAGCGCTTCAACCACGAATACATCGGCACCGAGCACATTTTGCTCGGGCTTGTGAAGGAAGGGTCGGGCGTGGGCGCCAACGTCCTCAAGAACCTGAACGTTGATCTGCGCAAGGTCCGTCTGGAGGTTGAGAAGCTGGTGAAGTCCGGGCCTGACATGGTCACGATGGGCAAGCTGCCGCAGACGCCGCGGGCCAAGAAGGTCATCGAGTTCGCGATCGAAGAGGCGCGGAACCTGAACCACAACTATGTCGGGACCGAGCACCTCTTGCTGGGCCTCTTGCGTGAGCACGAGGGCGTGGCGGCGCAGGTGCTGATGAACCTGGGGCTGAAGCTTGAAGAAGTCCGCGAGGAAGTGCTTGAGCTGCTGGGCGCGGGCGTTGATCCTGAAGAAGCGACCGGCGGCACCGGCAACGCGGGCAATGAAGAGAAGGCGGCCAGCGGTGATCGGCCGTCGGGCAAGGGCGGCAAGAGCAAGACGCCGGCGCTGGACAGCTTTGGCCGGGATTTGACGGAGCTGGCGCGCGAGGGCACGCTGGACCCGGTTATCGGCCGAGCCAAGGAGATTGAGCGCCTGGTGCAGATCCTCTGCCGACGCACGAAGAACAACCCGGTCCTGCTGGGCGAGGCGGGCGTGGGCAAGACCGCGATTGTCGAAGGCCTTGCGCAGCAGATCATCGCGCAGGACGTGCCGGAGATCCTGATGGATCAGCGGATCGTGGTGCTGGACCTGGCGATGATGGTCGCGGGGACCAAGTACCGCGGCCAGTTTGAAGAGCGGATCAAGGCGGTGATGAACGAGGTGCGTCGGGCTAAGAACGTGCTGCTGTTTATCGACGAGCTGCACACGCTCGTCGGGGCCGGCGGCGCGGAGGGCGCGATCGACGCGAGCAACGTGCTTAAGCCTGCGCTCTCGCGTGGCGAGATCCAGTGCATCGGCGCGACGACGTTCGACGAGTACCGCAAGTACATCGAGAAGGACAACGCGCTGGCTCGGCGGTTCCAGCCGATCACGGTCAACCCGCCGTCGGTGACGGACACGATCCAGATCCTCAAGGGTCTGCGTGAGCGGTACGAGCAGCACCACCGGGTGAAGATCACGGATGAGGCGATCGGCGCGGCGGTCGAGATGAGCGAGCGCTACATCACCGCGCGGGTGCAGCCGGACAAGTCGATCGACGTGATCGACGAGGCGGGCGCACGGATTCGCCTTAAGAGCATGAGTAAGCCACCGGACCTTGCGGACATTGAAGAGCAGATCGAGCGTCTGAGCATTGAGAAGGACGAGGCGGTCAAGGCTGCGGACTATGAGAAGGCTGCGGAGCTGCGTGACGAAGCGGAGGCGCTGCGTCGTAAGAAGGAGCAGATCCAGCGAGACTGGCGTGCCAAGAGCCGAGAGGTCGATGGCGTGGTTGACGAGGAAGTCGTGGCCGAGGTCGTCAGCAAGATGACGGGCGTGCCGTTGACCCGGCTGGAGAAGGAAGAGTCCGAGCGGCTGCTGCACCTGGAAGAATCGCTGCACAAGACGGTCGCGTCGCAGGACGACGCGGTGCGTTCGGTGGCCAAGGCGATCCGCAAGTCCCGCGCGGGCCTGCGTGATGCCCGGCTGCCGGTGGGCTCGTTCATGTTTATCGGCCCGTCGGGCGTGGGTAAGACGCTGCTCGCCAAGGCGCTGGCGGAGTTCATGTTCGGCGACCAGGACGCGTTGATCCGTATCGACATGTCCGAGTACATGGAGAAGCACAACGTGTCGCGGCTGATTGGCGCACCGCCCGGATATGTTGGCTACGAAGAGGGCGGCCAGCTCACCGAGCAGATCCGCCGTCGGCCGTACTCGGTGGTGCTGCTCGATGAGATCGAGAAGGCGCACCCGGACGTGTTCAACATGCTCCTGCAGGTCATGGAAGAAGGCCAGTTGACCGACTCGTTTGGCCGGCACGTGGACTTCCGCAACGTGATCCTGATCCTGACGAGCAACGTCGGCGCGGACTTGATTAAGAACAAAGGCGGCTTTGGCTTTAGCAAGCACGACCCGGACGCGGACTACTCGAAGATCAAGAAGACGCTGGAGTCCGAGGTCGAGCGTTACTTCCGTCCGGAGTTCATCAACAGGCTCGATGAGTTGATCGTGTTCCGCCCGCTGACGCGCGAGGACCTGTATACCGTTGTCGACTTCGAGCTGGCCAAAGTCTTCAAGCGGCTGGAAGAGAAGCAGATGTCGCTGGAGCTGGACAAGTCGGCCAAGGAGTTCCTGATCGACAAGGGCTACAACCCGGACTTCGGTGCCCGGCCGCTGCGTCGTGCGATCGGCCAGTACGTCGAGGACCCGCTGTCCGAGCAGATCCTGCGTGGCGATGCCCGCGACGGCCAGCTCATCAAGGTCACCAAGCCCGAGGACAAGGACCACCTGGTCTTCGAGTC
>JBGSTE010000091.1:0-2468 GCA_041736655.1 Phycisphaeraceae bacterium
TCGGTGAGCTCCCGCGAGTCGATATGTTCGGTGCAGGTAACAGGCATCGGTTATGCAAACGTCACGCCACCGGCCACTGCGGCCTGGGCGAGTTTCTTGGTGTTCTTCGCGGTTTCTTCGGTGGCCTTGGCGGTGCGGTCGACCAATACAACGCTCTCTGTAACGACCTGGGCCTGTGAGCCCGGGTCTTTTTCTATACCCCTTCCGAAAGGATACGCATCATGAAGAAAGACCAAGTACAGATCGGCCAGACCTACCACGCGAAGATCACCGACAAGGTGGTGCCCGTGCGCATCGACGCGGAGCACAAGAGCGGTGGCTGGCATGGCACAAACATGACCACCAACCGAAAGGTCCACATCAAGACGGCCCAGAAGCTGCGGGGCAAAGCCAATGCTGCCGCGTCGGCTGACAAGCCCACCAAGCCCAAGCCGGCCCGCAAGAAGCTGACCGCCGCCGAACGCAAGGAGGTGCAGGCCAAAGCCCGGACCAAGCAGCCCAAGGAAGTAGCCCCCCCGGCTGAACTGAAGCCCGCGAAGAAGACCACAAAGACCAAGGCCGCGCCTGGCGACAAGCAAATGAGCCTGATCGACGCGGCCATCGAGGTCCTCCGCAAGGCCAAAGAGCCGATGAACTGCAAAGAGATGGTCCAGGCCGTCTTCGAGGCCAAGCTCTGGACCCCCGGAACCGGCAAGACGCCACACGCGACTTTGTACTCGGCCATCCTCCGCGATATGAAGTCGGACACCCCGCGATTCGAGAAGGTCGATCGCGGACAATTCACGCTTGCGAAGGGGGCATGACCGATGCCTACGCGAAGCAGAAACCGCATCGTCACTTTCGACGTCGTCGATGACCACCTGGAGATGAAGGTCGTCTTCCCCGACGCACCGGCGCGGGACTACGTGCATCGCTGCACCCGGGACATCTTCCGCGAAGTCGCCTTCACGATCGAAGAGAAGGCCGCGGGCGGGACGACGCTCGAAGACCTGGTCGCCGCGATGGACGCCCCCTTCACGCAGGTCAACGTCGCCCTGGCCTTCATGAAAGAACGCGGCTGCGTCGAAGTGCGCAGGCGGCGCACCTACCCCGCCTCGGACATGGTCTACGAGGACGCCATGATCGAGTTCATGTACCTGGCTGACGCGCCGTACTGATCGCATCACGCCTCCACCTCTTCTACCCCGGCGCTGGCCGGGGTTTTCTCAGTCACGGCGGCGATACGCTCCGCCTGCTTGCCGGTGAACTGCTCCCAGCGTTTCACGATCACATCGCAGTAGGCTTGATCGAGTTCCATCAGGAACGCGCGACGACCGGTCTGCTCGCAGCCCATCAGCGTTGAGCCCGACCCGCCGAAGAGGTCCAGAACGTTGTGCCCAGCCAGCGACGAGTACTCGATCGCCCGCTTGGCCAGCTCGACCGGCTTCTCGGTGAGGTGGACCATCGACTGCGGATTGACCTTCTTCACGTGCCAGAGGTCGGTCGCATTGTTCGGCCCATGGAACTTGTGACCCGCGCCTTCCTTCCAGCCGTAGAAAGCGATCTCGAACGCGCCCATGAAATCTTTCCGCGTCAGCACCGGGTGCTGCTTGTCCCAAACGATCCCTTGCGAGAAGTAGAATCCGGCCCGCTTCAGCGGCGCGGGGTAGTTGCCGAGGTTCGCGTACCCGCCCCAGATGTAGAAGGAACCGCCGGGCACGAGCACGCGCGAGGCGTTGCCGAACCAGGCGTCGAGCATCTCGTCGAACGCTTCATCGGTGACAAAGTCGTTGGCGAGCGGCCGGTCCTTGGCTCGCATCTGTTTGTGCGTCGGCTTGGACTTCTCCGGATGCCGAGCGAGGTCGAGCTTTTGATGGTGTCCGCCCGAGCCCTTCTTCTCCGCCTTGGCGAACGACGAGTTGCCCGCTGCGATCGCGTTGTTGGATCGTGGCTCGACCTTCACGTTGTACGGCGGGTCCATATTCACAAGGTGGATGACCTCGCCGTCGAGCAGACGGTCTAGGTCCTGGGGCTTCGAGGAGTCGCCACACAGCAAGCGGTGCTTGCCGAGCACCCAGAGGTCGCCGATCTGCGTGATCGGATCATCCGGCGGCTCGGGGATGTCATCCTCATCCGTCAGCCCCTCGTTTGTCGCGTCGCCACTGGCCAGCAGGCGGTTGAGTTCGTCTTCGGCAAAGCCGAGCAAGCCCAGCTCGTAGTTCATGCCTTGCAGGTCGGCGAGTTCGAGCGGGAGCAGGTCGTAGTCCCACTCGGCCAGCGTCGCGGTCTGGTTGTCCGCGATGCGGTACGCCTTGATCTGCTCGGCCGAAAGGTCCGTCGCCACATGCACCGGCACCTTGGCCAGACCCATCTGCTTCGCCGCTTTCCACCGCGTGTGGCCGACGACGATTACGTGCTCGGCGTCCACGACAATGGGTTGGCGGAAGCCGAACTCCTTGAGCGACCGGGCGACCGCTTCCACAGCGGGA
>JBGSTE010000100.1:0-7322 GCA_041736655.1 Phycisphaeraceae bacterium
GCGCGCCCAGACCAACCTCGACTCGGTCGACGCCAGCATCGGCCAGCGCACCTCGCCGCCCACCGGCTCCTCGGCCAAGCTCGCCAAGTCACGGCTCGACCAGGCGTACACCGACCTCGAGGCTGCGGGTAAGCTCATCGCTGCGCTGCCGGCGGATGGTGACGGCGTTACCGCGGTGGCTGAGAAATACAACACCGCGGTCGAGCTCTACAACAAGCTCAGCAGGATCCTCACAGGCGGCGACGCGCCCGCACCGGCGGGCCCGAAGGAAGGCGAAGTCAAGCTCGGCTACCCGCACGCGGACAACTTCAAGGGCGCGCAGTTCACGTACAAGAACAAGGTGCAGGCGCCGACGCAGTCGCTGGTTGAGCTGATGACGAAGATGACGCAAGTCAAGGATCAGATGACCATCAACCACCGCGCGACCGCGGGCGCGGTGGAGCAGATCGCCGAAGCGCGCAGGCAGGCCGGCTTCGTGAAGGACGCACTGGACAAGCTGCCTGCCAACGGCGAAGGCGTCGCCGGCGCGAAGCAAGACCTCGCCGACTCATTGACGCAACTCGAAAAGGTCGAAGCTTATGTTGCGCCGCTACACGAAACGCTGATGGCGATGATCGACCCCAGGCAGTTCCCCGAGTTCGATAACGACCGCAAGCGGCTGCAGAGCCTGTCGGGCGACTACAGTCAGGACTGGCTCTTTAACGACAACCGCGCCCGCGCCGCGGAACTGCTGGGCCAGCGTCAGGCGGCGCAGGACGAGGTCGTGCGCATTGCAAAGACTTATCTGCGTCTGATCGAGCAGCAGACGGAGATGGGTAAGTCGATCGAGTCCGTTGCGACCGGTGCTCTGGGTAGTTTTGCGGGGTTTGACGCGAAGATCGCCGAGCAGAAGGAGGCGCTGCCCAAGTCGATCCGCGAAAACCTGGCCGAGGCGGACCAGTACGCCAAGGAAGCGGTCGAAAACCAGAAGCCCATGTGGTTCACCGGCGGGGTCCCGCAGCGCATGGGCTGGGCGCAGGACAAGCTCGCGCTGCTCAAGGCCATCGATGCCCAGAAGGGTGCGGAGATCGAGAAAGAGTACACCGCGATGCAGGCCAGCCTGAGCAAACGTGCCGACGCGCTGCGGGAACTGATCATCCGTGAGAACCCGCTGCCGCCGGACCGCTACACCGGCGACGACCGTGACGCGGCGATCAAGGTCGCCAAGTCCGGCTGGGCGGTGCAGGAGCCCAAGGCGGAGGTCCTCGCGGTGTGCATCCCCGTGGAGGCCTGGGCGCGCGAGACGAAGTGGACCTACAGCAACGGCACGTGGTACTTCAGCGACAAGTCGCGCCTGCAGGTGCAGCTCATCGTCGCCGACCCCAAGAACCCCAAGCAGGCGATGATCCGCCCGGTCAACATCATCATGGACCACGAAAAAGGCGACACGATGATCGGCGTGCCGATGCGCAGCATCGACGAAGCGCTGGAGCCGGGCGAGTATTTACTGCGAGACAAGATCAAGTAATCGCGGCAGGAGCACACGCAAGCGCAAGAAAAACTCCGGCAGATATGCCGGAGTTATTATGATGATCAGAAGGATCTGTCAGACACGCTTGATGCCGCAGCCGGTGGCGGGTGTTTCGGTTGCGGGCAGTTCGCTGTTATTCAGGAGCGCTTCGATGACCGGGCCGAGGTACTGCTCGTCGCTCTGGCCGCAGGCGCCGGGGTTGGCCGGGCGCTTCTCGACGCCGCCGCGGTAGCGGAGTTTGCCCTGGCTATCGATGACCATCACGTGCGGGGTGACTTTCGCGCCGTAGGCGTCGGCGATCTTGTTGCCCTCGTCCTTGAGGACGGCGTAGTTGATACTGTGCTTATCGAGGTAGCTCTTGATCGCGTCGGTTGATTCGTTCTTGTTCGCGTTGACGGCGAGGAAGACGACGTCTTTGCCTTTGTACGACTCCACCATCGGCACGAACACGCGGTCGTAGCCCTTGGTTTCATTCATGGCGTAGAAAGGGCAGCCGATGGAGTGGAACATGAGGACGACGACTTTGCCTTTGTAGTCGGCGAGCGAGACGGCCTCGGAGGTAGCGACGTTCTTGAGGGTGAAGGCCGGGGCGTCGGAGCCGATGGCGGCGGCGTCGGCGGCGACGGCCTGGTTCTGGGCGAAGGCGAAGTAACCGACGATGGCGGCGGTGAGGACGAGCAGGGCGGCGAACGGGGCGAGCAGCTTGTTCATGGGTGGTCTCCTGTTGTCGAGGTGTGAACGTTTGGGACAAATAATGATAGCACGGGCCGTCGTAGCTCAGCCCGAAATGACAACACCCGGCCCAACCGGATTATTTCAGCGGGAAATGGGCCATTTTGGGCTTGGCAATCCTTGAAATTCAGGATAAAACATAAGGCGAATTTTGGATCTGGAGGTCCCATGCGAACGCCACGCACCGGTCTGAAGAAGGTCTTTGACTATCACATCGTGAAGGATGCGGTGAACGACTACCTCTTCCGCCACGCGGGCGGCGAACGCAGGCCTGTGCATTTTGACGATATTGCCGCGATCAATCCAGGTCTGGACAACCTGACGCGGAATTTTGCGGTGATCAAGCGTGAGTTTGACGCGGTGTTTGAGCAGGGGCTTGAGCTGCCGGCCTATCACGACGTGGACCCGGGCGAGCGGGCGATCAGCGGCAACACGGACGGCAGCAACAAGAAGTGGGGCGTGTTCCTACTGTACCTGCTTGGTCACAAACCGCAGGCCAACTGTCAGCGCTGCCCGCAGACGATGGAGCTGCTTGAAAAGGTACCGGGCCTGGTGCAGGCCTTTTTCTCGGTGCTCGACCCGCACAAGTCGGTGCCCGAGCATGAAGGGCCTTACGTGGGGTACCTTCGTTACCACTTGGCGCTGAAGGTGCCGACGGACAACCCACCGACAATCCGTGTGAAGGACTGGGTCCACCAATGGAAAGAGGGCGGGGCGATCCTGTTTGATGACTCCTACCCGCACGAGGTGGTGAATCACAGCAATCAACACCGCGCGGTGATGATCGTGGATGTTCGTCGGCCGATGCGTGGCGTGCCCGAACAGGTCAACAAATTTATGGTCAACGTCGTGGCCAAGCACACCTACGGCCGATCAGTAGCCAAGCGTGCCAGTCTGTTTGTCGCCGATGCGAAAAAGTGATCCCGACCGGCCACACCTCTCCCGGCCCAGGCCTCAGGTCCCGGCTGAGTTGTCAATCACCCGCACCTCCAGCGGCTTGAGCGTGTTCAGGTGGACGTCGCGCTGCGGGAAGGCAATGCTGATCGACGACTCATGGAACAACTCGTCGATGCGGAAGCGCAGGTCCGACTCGATCTGCCTGCGATCCATCGGGGTTTGAACCAGCACCCAGAAGTAGAGGCTGAAGTTCAGCGTGTTGTCCGCGAACTCGGTGAAGAGGACCACCGGCGGTGGCGTCTGCTCGACCTTGCTGTGCTCGCGCGCGGACTGGAGCAGCAACTCACGAACTCGCCTCACCGGCGAGCCGTAAGCGACGCCGACGCTCACATGGCCGCGGACCTTGGCGTCGTAGAGCGTCCAGTTGATGACGTTGGTTTCCAGGAAGGTGGAGTTGGGCACCAGTACATCGATGCCGTCGGAGGTGCGGATGCGTGTTCGCCGGTTGCTGATCTCGGCGACCATGCCCTCCATGCCGTCGATGACGACGATGTCGTTTCGGCGGATGGGTTTTTCGGTGAGGATGATGATGCCGGAGATGAGGTTGTTAAAGAGGTTCTGCGCGCCGAAGCCCACGCCGATCGCCAGCGCACCGCCGAGCACGGTGAACACCGTCGTCGGGATGCCCGCGACCTGCATGGCGATGAGCACGACCACCGTTGCGGCGACGTAGTAAATCACCTTGCCCAGCGTGTCCGCGACAACTTCGCTGACCTTACTGACACGTACCAGCCTGGCGCTGACGAATGCGGTGATGCGCTTGGCGATGAACAACCCGATCACCACGGTCAGCAGGGCGATGATGAGCTGGTTGAGCTTGATGTCCGTATCGCCGGCGGTAAAGAGCGTGGCGTTCCAGACTTTGTTGAGCGTATCGCCGACATCGCTGGTCAGGACGCCCTGCAACCGGCCGGTTGTCGATGAGCTGCCGGGGTTCGTCGCACCATCGGCGATCTGTGTCGCAGTTGTTGTCTGTATCTCGGCCACGTTGGAGCCCGGCTCAGTTGTCGGTCCAGCCGCATGCTGCGCCAAGCAACAGAGGCCCGCCGTGACAGCGGTTAACAGCACGCAGGCCAGAACCCCTAACCGCCAGCATCGCATCCTTGTCATGCCATGACTATACCGGCCGGGGTCTGCGTGTGGCAGGGCGGGAGACTACTCGTCGGGGTCGACTTTGCCGTTTGCGTTCCAACGCTTGGCGATGTCGGTCAAGCGTGCGTCGGCGGCGATGGTCGGCTCGTTGCGCGTGGGCAGCAGCATGTCGATCTGCTTGAGGTTTTCGCCGTGGCCATCGCCGAAGGACACATTGGAGCCCTGGGAGTGCAAGGCTGCGGGGTTCTCTCTTGCGTTAGGGTCCTTGAGCGGGTCATCCGGGGTGGGGTTGTAGGGGTCGACATTCCACCTGAAGTTAGTGAAATGGATTTTGTCGGCATCGCCTCGGTCGGCCAGGAGGATGAAGCTGCTGGCGGAAGCGAGGTCGTCGGTCTTGACCCAGGGGTCCGCGTGCCACATGTCCCCGCCCGCACCGAGTTTGTGGGAGGTATGCGCGAAGGGGTGGCCGGCGATGCCCCAGTCGTTGTAGCCGTAGCTGAAGGGCAGGCCGTTGCCGCCGCCGACGGGCAGCGCCTCGCCGAGGCTGATGCCGTAGTCGCGCGAAGTGATCGCATCGGCGAAGACGGTCGCCCAGGCGGGTTTGGACGAGTCAGACTGCATGACACGCTCCCACCTGTACTCCGGCCCGCGCGAGGGGCATTGGTAGGTCTGATACGCACTGCTGGTGTATTCCAGCAGACGCGTCGCCCATGCGGGGAATATCGATCCCTGTCGACCGTTGGCACCGGGCAGGCGCTCTTTGTTCTCGGCAGCGTAAATCATCGTCGCCTGCGCGAACGATCGCGTGTTGGCCAGGCACGCCAGCGAACGCGCCGACTCCCGCGCCGACGCCAGGGCCGGCAGCAGGATCGCGATGAGCAGGGCGATGATCGAGATCACCACCAGCAGTTCGATGAGCGTGAAGGCGTCGGGCCGTTTTTTCATGTTGCGTACTGCCAATCGGTGTTGAAGCGACCTGTTTGTGCGATCCGTCATCCGGAGTATCTGGCTTTCAGGCATGAATGAGCACGTGATGAAGTGCGTGTGAATGGGGCTGTTAGCCGCCGCCAGGATCAGTCCACGGGGTGGACACGGCCGTTGGCGTTCCAGTTCTTGGCGATGTCGGCTTGGGCCGGGTTTGATATCAACTGGCTCGGGTTGCGGGTGGGCAGGAGCATGTCGATCTGTTTAACCAGCGAGCCGTGGCCGTCACCGAAGGAGACGTTCGACCCCTCATTGTGCAGGGCTGCGGGGTTTTCGTCGCCGTTGCCGATGTCGCTGACGGGGTTGCTGGGGTTGTTGTTCAGCGGGTCGATGTTCCACTTCCAGGCGTTGCCCGTGGCTCGGTCGTCGAAATCGCCGCGGTCTGCGAGTAGGAAGAAGTTGCTGGGTTGGCCAAGATCACTGGTTTTGACCTCTGCGTTCTTGAGCCACATGTCACCGCCGGCCCCGAGTTTGAGATTGCTGCCGTAGGCCCCGTAGCCCGCGATGCCCCAGTCGTTGTAGCCATAGCTGAAGTACATCCCTGCTGTTCCGTTGGGGATCGCTTCGTTCAAGCTCAGGCCGTAGTCTCGCGCAGTGACCGCGTTGGCGAAGCTCGTCGCCCAGGCGGGCTTGCTGCTGTCGCTCTGCATGGTCCGTGCCCACTCATACTGCGGGGGACGCGATGGGCACTTGTAGGTTTTGTAAGACTCGCTGGTGTAGTCCAGGAGGCGCGTCGCCCAGGCCGGGAAAGGCGCGTTCTGTCTGCCGTTACACCCGGGCAGGTTGTCCTTATTTTCTCCGGCGTACATCATCGCGGCCTGGGCAAACGAGCGGGTATTGGCCAGGCAACTCAACGACTCCGCCGACTGCCGGGCCTTGCTCAGTGCCGGCAGCAGGATCGCGATCAGCAGCGCAATGATCGAGATCACCACCAACAGTTCGATCAGCGTGAAGGCGTTGACTCTGGTCTTCATGAGCAACTCAGCGACGGCTGGAGAAGAAAAATAAACCAAATGCGATGAACCACAGCACAAGCACACCACGATGCGTCTCGTTTTATCTTAACCGTTCAGCAGCCAGATTTACTGTCTATTTAGATACTATGCCTGCCCGATGGGATATTCAATGCCTGTGCGCGTTAGCCTGGCGCCTCTCGTCACGGCCTAGAACCCGGCCCAAGTGCTGTTAGTTGTAGAATCCCCGCCATGCCAGCGATTTTTACCAGGGGACTGAGTAAGACCTACCGTGTCGCGGACAAGAAGCCGGGCCTGACCGGCACGCTATCGCACTTTTTCAAGCGTCGCCACCGGGAAATCCACGCGGTCAAGGCCATCGACCTCTCCATCGAGCCCGGCGAGATCGTCGGGTTCCTGGGCCCCAACGGCGCGGGCAAGACCACCACACTCAAGATGCTCACGGGACTCATCCACCCCAGCGCGGGCGAGGTCCGCGTGCTTGGCCAGGAGCCCTTCAAACGCAAGGCCCAGTTGCTCCGTCAGATCACCCTGGTCATGGGCAACAAGCAACAGATGATGTGGGACCTGCCGCCGATGGACTCGCTGCACGTGAACGCCGCGATCTACGGCGTGCCGCAAAAGGAGGCCATGCGACGTGTCGGTGCATTCGCCGAGATGCTGGGCCTCAAGGAAGAACTCACCCAGCCAGTCCGCAAGCTGTCGCTGGGCCAGCGGATGAAGTGCGAGCTGATCGCGGCGCTGCTGCACCACCCCAAGGTGCTTTTTCTCGATGAGCCGACGCTGGGACTGGACCTCAACGCGCAGACCGCTGTGCGCAAGTTCCTCAAGCAGTACAACCAAGAGCAGCAGGCGAGCATTCTGCTGACCAGTCACTACATGGCCGACATCACTGCGCTATGCCCGCGCGTGGTCGTGATCCACCAGGGCTCGATGCTGTACGACGGCACGCTGGACGCGGTGGTGCAGAAGTTCGCGCCGCTGCGCGAGGTCAAGCTCGACCTGCGCGGGCCGGTGGCGGACGATGTCCTGCGGCGCTACGGCGAAGTCGAAGCCAACGACGGCCGATCGGC
>JBGSTE010000114.1:0-10374 GCA_041736655.1 Phycisphaeraceae bacterium
CCGCCTGCAGAAATGGCGCGTGCCCATCGGCGTGGTGCTGATCATCTACGAGTCACGCCCGAACGTGACCTGCGACGCGGCGGCGCTGTGCCTCAAATCCGGCAACGCGACGATCCTGCGCGGCGGCAAGGAGGCGATGCACTCGAACCGCGCGATCGCCAGGTGCGTGCAGCAGGGCATCGCCTCAGCCGGGCTCGAACCCGCGGCGGTGCAGCTTGTGGAGACGACCGATCGCGCGGCCGTCAGCGCGCTCCTCAAGATGGAAGGCCGCATCGACTTGTGCATCCCGCGCGGCGGCGAATCGCTGATCCACGCCGTCGTCGAGCAGGCCCGCATCCCGGTCATCAAACACTACACCGGCAACTGCCACGTCTATATCGACGCCCACTGCGACGCGCAGATGGCCATCGACATCTGCGTCAACGCCAAGACCCAGCGGACAGGCGTGTGCAACGCGGCCGAGACGCTGCTCTTTCACACCGCCACCGCTGCGTCGGGCCTGCTGACGCGGGTGTGCACGGCCCTGGCGGAGCTGGGTGTTGAGATCCGCGGCGACGCGCAGACGCAGGCGGTGTTTGCGTCCGCCAAGACCGCGACCGACGCCGACTGGGCCACCGAATACCTCGACAAGATCGTCGCGGTCCGCGTGGTCGATTCGCTCGAGCAGGCGGCCCAGCACATCAACTTCTACGGCAGCAAGCACACCGACGCGATCGTCACCGGCGACCTCCTCGCCGCCGATCGTTTTGTGCAGGTCATCGACTCGGCCAACGTCTTCGTCAACTGCTCGACACGCTTCTCCGACGGCGGGCAGTACGGCCTTGGCGCGGAGATCGGCATCAGCACCGACAAGCTCCACGCCCGCGGCCCCATGGGTGCCGACGACCTGACGACAACAAAATGGGTCGCCTACGGCAACGGCCAGACCCGGCACTGATCTTTCGTTTGAACCACTTAACTCTTTTCAGGGGTAGCTGACCATGCAGGATGTCGCCGAACGATACGCACACGAACAATATGTTCTCCGCCGAAAAGTGCTCAGTTTTCTCGGCGCTAAGTTCCACATCTATGACGAGCGTGGCAATCTCGCGCTCTTCGCCAAGCTCAAGGCCTTTAAGATCAAGGAAGACATCCGCATTTATGCCGACGAAGCGCAGACCCAGGAGGTCCTGTCGATCCGCACCAAGAGCATGTTCGACATCGCCGGCACGTACGACGTCCGCGACACGGTGACGGGCGAGACCGTCGGCGCCCTGCGACGCAAGGCGCTCAAGTCGATGTTCCGCGACGAGTGGCTGATCCTCGATGCCAACGGCAGGGAGATCGGCACGATCAGGGAGGACTCGCAGTTCAAGGCGCTCGTCCGCCGATTCGTCGAGGCCGCGTCGATCTTCATGCCCCAGAAGTACCACGCGGAGATCGGCGGGCAGACCGTGGCGACCTACAAGCAGAACTTCAACCCCTTCGTCCAGAAGATCATGATCGACTTCACCCCCGACAAGGCCAACCGCTACGACCCGCGGCTGGGCCTGGCGGCGGCGGTGTTGCTCTGCGCCATCGAGGGCAAGCAGAACTGACGCCGGCCGACCGGCCTATGCTGCTCTCGTGAAAGAACAGGACACCAACCCGCGCAGCCAAACCGCCGGCCGACCGACGCTCTCGGGCCGCTGGCTGGTGCTGCTGACGCTGTCGCTGTTCCTGGTCGTGCCGGTCGTCGCGTTCCTCGCCTGGCAGATGACCCAGGGCACGCCGCAGCGCATCAAGCTCAACTATGACCAGCGCGCCACCTGGTTCATGCAGCCGGTCACGCCCCGGCCTCTGAAGTACAACACCTTCGTCGCCGGCGAAACCGGTAAGCAGTACAAGAAGACCGACCTTCAGATCGACCCCGAGGTCGAGCAGGTGCTCCAGCGCTGCGTCCGCCTGGCCCAGAGCAAAGACTTCCGCGATGAAAAAGTTCGCGATGATTTAACGCCGCTGGCCGAGCAGCCGGACTACGGCTTTTACCCCGCGTATCTGCTGGCAAGCTGGTATGCGATCCATACTCAGCCCGAGGAGTACGATCGGTGGATGCGTGTCGCGTTTGATCGGGCCGGCGGCGCGCTGGTTCAACAGTTCATCGATGAAGCGCAACAACCCGTCGCCGGCTACATACTGCCGCCGATCGCCATCGGCTACGACCGCGTCGTCAAAGGCCAGCGCGACGCGACGCTCGTGCTCGTCTATCCCTATCCGATCAGTGAAACCAACGGCTACGTCTACCTGCCGACCTTCCGCAGCATCTACCGCCTGACCGATCCCGCCCTGCCCATCGGGGCCGACCCGGGCCTGCACCCGATCAGGCTGACGCTGCTGCCCCAGCCGGCGGAAGGACGCGAGCCGAACTGGTTTGCCGTGCCCGACGGCGCGGTCGGGCTTTTTGGAAAAGTGGTGCTGACCCCTGCTGAAATCCAAAGCAGTCAATAGCAGCGGGCAGTGCACGTTATTTTCGGAAAGTTTTAAGGTGGGTTGGGCGTCCCGCCCGTCATCAAGGCGCAGCCGAGTGATTCCTGCCTTTCGGGTTGCGCCCGACGGATGTCTCAGCATGACTTCGCCACAAGCGCGATGCCGCCCGTTATCATCGGCACTTTCCCCCGCCACCGAGGGCACCGATGACCGCCGCGCCGACCGATCCGTCCACCCACCGCCCCGCTGTTGCCCGAGTCTGGCGCTATGAAGTCCGCTTCATCGCCGGCCAGGCCGACCCCGTTGCCGACCGCGCTCGCAGCGAGGCCGCAGAAAAACGCTTCCGCGTCTCATCGATCCGCTCCGCTAAGGTCTTCCTCATCGAGGCGCCGCTGACCGACGCGCAGGCCCGCACCATCGCCGACGAACTGCTAGCCGACCCCATCACACAGCTTGCAACGCTCGGCACCGCGCCATCGCATCCCGACGCACGACTCATCGAAGTTCACTACAAGCCCGGCGTCATGGACCCCGTCGCCGAGTCCACCCGCGACGCCATCTGCGACCTGTTCCCCTCGATCGACCCGGCCAGCGTCTACGTCGCCACCGGCGAACGCTACGACATCGTCGCCCCGCAAGATCAAGCAGACGAAGCAACTCTCACCCGCTTCGCTCAGACCGCGCTGGGCAACCCGGTGATTCAAGATGTCTACACCCAGCCGCACCACCCCGACGCCTTCCCGCACGGCCACGCCTACGACCTGCACCTCAAACACGTCAGCATACTTAACCTCGACGACGCCGCCCTGCTCAAGCTCTCGCGCGAAGGACACCTCTTCCTCTCGCTGGACGAGATGAAGTGCATCCAGAACTACTACCAGGACGCCGGCCGCGAGCCCACCGACGTCGAACTCGAAACGCTGGCCCAGACCTGGTCCGAGCACTGCGTCCACAAGACCCTCAAGGCCACGATCAACTACAAACCCCTCTCGCCCAACACCCACGCTCAGCACCCACACGCCAACGCTGAGCGCAGCGAAGCGTCTGGTACCGCATCTCAAACCATCTTCACCAACAAACCCAACCACACCACCCACCCCGACGGCAGCGTCACCATCGGCAACCTCCTCAAGTCCACCGTCGCCGCCGCGACATTCAAACTCAAGCAAATCCCGCGAATCAACGACTGGCTCGTCTCGGTCTTTGACGACAACGCCGGCGTCGTCAAGTTCGACGACACCCACGGCATCGCCATCAAGGTCGAAACCCACAACCACCCCTCCGCCATCGAACCCTACGGCGGCGCGGCCACCGGCATCGGCGGCTGCATCCGCGACATCATGGGCACCGGCCTAAGTGCTAAGCCGATTGCGAACACCGACACCTTCTGCGTCGCTCACCCAGATACATTCTCATCACACGCCGACGCTGAGCGCAGCGAAGCGTCTGGTACCCGCGCCCTCCCTCAAGGCGTCCTCCACCCCAAACGCGTCCTCCGACGTGTCGTCGACGGTGTCCGCGACTACGGCAACCGCATGGGCATCCCCACCGTCAACGGGGCCGTCTACTTCCACGACGACTACCTCGCCAACCCGCTCGTCTTCGCCGGCTGTGTCGGCATCATCCCACTGGACAAGTGCTTCGGGAAACCCAGGCCCGGCGACCGCATTATCGTCCTCGGTGGCGCGACCGGGCGCGACGGTATCCACGGCGCAACGTTCAGCTCCGACGAACTCACCGACACCCACGCCGACGAATTCAACCATGCCGTGCAGATCGGCAACGCCATCACCGAAAAGAAAACACTCGACGTCATCCTCCAGGCCCGCGACTACGTCGACCCAAACACCGGCCAGGAGCGCTGCCTCTTCAGCGCTATCAGCGACTGCGGCGCAGGCGGCTTCTCCTCCGCCGTCGGCGAGATGGGTGAACAAGTCGGCGCTTTCGTCACCCTCGAAACCGCGCCGCTCAAGTACCGCGGCCTGAGCTACACCGAGATCTGGATCAGCGAAGCGCAGGAACGCATGCCGCTCGCCGTGCCGCAGGAAAACGTGGAAATCCTAAGAAAACTCTGCGAAGCCGAAGACGTCCCCTTCTGCGACCTGGGTCACTTCGGCTACGAAGAGAACGGCACGCCCACGCTCAAACTCACCTTCCACGGCCAGGAAGTCGGCACACTCGCAATGCCCCTCCTGCACGAGGGCATCCCCATGCCCACCCGCGAAGCAACCTGGTCCTACAAAAATCCACGTTATAAAACAACAACAGAAGCTGCAACAGAAGCCGGTCCTGAGCGCAGCGAAGGTCCGGATCAAGTCACCAAAGATTCGCCACTCAAACAAAAACTCCTCGCCCTCCTCGCCCACCCCAACATCGCCTCCAAGCACTGGATCGTCCGCCAGTACGACCACGAAGTCCAGGGCTCCTCCGTCGTCAAGCCTTTCGTCGGCCCACAACAAGACGGACCCTCGGATGCCGCCGTCCTCAGGCCCAAGCTCGGAACGAACAAAGCCATCGCGCTCTCCAACGGCCTCGCGCCGCACCTAAGCGAAAAAGCCAACCACACCAACCGCGCCACCGATGGCGACTCGTACCAGATGGTCCTGCACGCCATCGACGAGGCCGTGCGAAACGCCGTCTGCGTCGGCGCAGACCCCTCGCACATCGCTATCCTCGACAACTTCTGCTGGGCCAAGTGCGATGACCCCTGGCAGCTCGGCACCCTCGTCCGCGCGGCCGAGGCCTGCTACGACGGCGCACTCGCCTATCAGACGCCCTTCGTCTCCGGCAAGGACTCGCTCAGTAACCAGTTCACCGCAGAAGACGGCAAACTCATCACCATCCCGCAAACCATGCTGATCAGCGCCTTGGGGCTAGTCAACGACGCGACCAAGGCCCGCACTATGGACGCCAAGGCGCCCGGCAACGCGCTCTTCATCGTCGGCAACACCACCGCACAACTCGGCGGCTCGCACTACGCATCCATCACACAAACCAACGGCGGAGCCATCCCACGCGTCGACCTCACCGCCGGCCCGCGCAATGCCAAGGCCGTCGCCGCGCTCATCGACGCTCGCCTCGTGCAATCCGCCCACGACTGCTCCGACGGCGGGCTGCTCGTCGCATGCGCCGAAATGGCCTTCGCCGGTCGCGTGGGCCTGAACCTCGACCTCGCCGCCCTGCCCGCCGTCGAATGCACCACCGACGCGATGTGCTTCGCCGAGTCGCCCAGCCGATACCTCCTGGAAGTCCACCCCGACCACGTCGCAAGCGTGATTAACCTCCTCCTGCACCACGCCGTGCCCTTCGGCCAGATCGGCACCTTCGCCAACCACCAACGCCTGACCCTGCGAAAGCCAGAGCAAGGGCAACTACTCGACATCGACCTCGACACGCTAAGTCAGACCTGGCTTAAGCCGCTGGATTGGTAGAACCCATGAAACCACAGATATACACAGATGAACACAGATTGACTTATCTGAGTGCATCCGTGTGCATCTGTGGTTACAAAATGAATGTCAGTTAATGCCCGCGAACGCCCCGCCCAACACGTTCTACCTCATCGATGGCCTGGCGCAGATGTTCCGCTCCTACTTCGCCATCCGGGGCGGCATGTCCTCGCCCGTCACCGGCGAACCGACCAACGCGACCTTCGCCTTCACCGACATGCTGCTCAAGATCTTCCGCGACTACAAGCCCGCCTATGTCGCGATGGCGATGGAGTCCGAGGGCAAGACCTTCCGCGATGATTTTTACCCGCAGTACAAGGCCCACCGCGACCCCGCACCGGGCGATCTGATCCAGCAGATCCCACGCATGATCGAGATCGCCAAACTCTTTGGCATCCAGATCCTCCAGGTGCCCGGTTTTGAAGCCGACGACATCATGGCCACGCTCGCGGTCAAAACCCAGCGCGGCGATTTCGACCCACCGCAAGGCGTCACAAACCCGCCGCTGATCCTTCGCATGGTCAGCAAGGACAAAGACCTCGAACAGGTGCTCTCGGACCGGGCGGTGATGTTCGATGTGCATACCGACACGCTGATCGATCCCGCAGCGCTCTACGAGAAAAAAGGCATCACCCCGCAGCAGGCCATCGACTACCAGACGCTCATCGGCGACAGCACCGATAACGTCCCGGGCGTCAAGGGCATCGGCCCAAAAACCGCCTCCAAGCTCATCAGCGAATTTGGCTCGGTCGACGCGATCCTGAAAAACATCGAACAACTCAAGGGCAAACAGAAAGAAAACCTCCAGGAGGCGATGGACCAGGGCCTGATCGATCTCTCGCGCCGGCTGGTCACGATGGCGACCGATGTACCGATGGCGTTTGATCTTGCAGAGGCACGGGTGGAGGGGATCACCAAGATCAACGGCCCGCGCCTACTCGAACTCTTCCGTGAACTGGGCTTTAACCGCATGCGCGACGACCTGGCCAAGCTGCTGGGGCAGGCGGTTGAAGACTCCGGTTCAAACGCCAAGACGCCAAGTCGCCAAGTCGCCAAGGAAGCTAAAGCAGGCAAGGAAAAGAAAGAAGAGGCCGGCTTTGGGTTGTTTGCAAATCATGGCGACATGGATTCCCAATCGGCTGATATCGTCACTGCGCGAAAGTCGCATGAGGGATACCGCGCGATTGTTACTGGTGAAGAGCTTGCGGAACTCGTCACGACACTTAAGCAGCAAAAGCTCATCGCCGTCGACACCGAGACGATCGGGCTGGGGCACGATGCCGAGTTGTGCGGGATCTGCCTGGCGTGGGAGGAGGGCTCAGGCGTCTACATCCCGACACGCTCGCCCGATGCGGCCAAACACCTGGATTCCAAGGCAGTTTTAGCTGCGCTTGGGCCGATCCTCGAAGACCCATCGATCCCCAAATGCGGACACAACATCAAGTACGACGACCTGGTGCTTCGTCATGCAGGTGTACGCATGCAAGGCATCGTGTTCGACTCGATGATCGGCGCGTTCCTCGCCGGCGCTCCGGGCATCGGGATGGATGACCTGGCGCTTTCCGAACTCAACCACCACTGCATCCCGATCACCGAGCTCATCGGCCCGCGCCCGCGACGCAAGGGCGACCCGCAGCAGCGGACGATGGACCAGGTCCCACTCGATCAGGTCACGCAGTACGCGGCCGAGGACGCGGACATCACGCTCCGCCTGTGCAACCTGTTCAAGAATCGACTGGACGAGATGGGCATGACCGAGCTTTACAGCCAAGTCGAGATGCCCCTCGTCGGCGTATTGGCGACGATGGAAGCGTTTGGCATCCGCGTGGACCCGGTGGTGCTCGATGAACAGCGTGAGGCGCTGCAGCTACGGATCGATGCCCTGCGGATCGACATCCTCAACCGCGCGAAGGTCGATTTTAACCCCGACAGCCCCAAACAACTTAGCGATGTTCTATTTAATCAGCTTGGGTTTAAGAGTATCAAGAAGACCCAGACCGGCCACAGCACCGATAGCGAAGTGCTGGAGAAACTCGCCGCGATGACGCAGCAGGAACTGGCGGGCGTTGGCGAGGAAGCCCGGCCGATCCCGGCCCTGATGCTTGAGTACCGGATGCTGACCAAGCTGGTGGGCACCTATCTGGTCTCGCTCAAAGAAGCGATTTCGGCTGATGGGCGGGTTCATGCGCGTTTTAACCAGACCGGCGCGGCGACGGGTCGGCTATCGTCCAGCGACCCGAACCTGCAGAACATCCCGATCCGCACGGAGGTTGGCCGAGAGATCAGAAAGGCCTTTGTCGCGGAGAAGGGATACAAGCTGATCGCCGCCGACTACTCGCAGATCGAGCTGCGTGTGCTGGCGCACCTGAGCGAAGACGAGGCGCTGATCGACGCGTTTATCAAGGGCCAGGACATCCATAACGCGGTGGCGGCGCAGGTGTTTGGCGTGGCCGCAGACGAGGTGACGAAAGAACAGCGCAACCGCGCGAAGGTCATCAACTTCGGCATCATCTACGGCATCACCGCCTTTGGTCTGGCGCGTCGCATTGAAGACCTCGACAACGCCAGCGCCGCAGAACTGATCGCCGACTACAAGAAGCGCTTTCCGGGGATCGACCGCTTCCTGCAGACCTGTATCGAGAAGGCCAAGCAGGACGGCTACGTGCAGACGATCCTCGGCCGACGACGCGCTATCGACGGCATCCACGACCGCAACCCGCAGGTCCGCGCGTTGGCCGAGCGTCTGGCGATCAACTCGGTCGTGCAGGGCAGCGCCGCGGACCTGATCAAACTCGCGATGGTGAACCTGCAAGCACGGATCGAGCGTGAGTCGCTACCCATGCGTTTACTCTTGCAAATCCACGACGAACTGGTGATCGAGGCCCCGGCAGAGCAGGCCGACGCCATGGCGGCGGTGCTGGTCGATGTGATGCGATCAGCGATGACGATGAAGGTGCCGTTGGAGGTTGAAGCGGGGATCGGTGACGATTGGTTTGGGGCGAAGTAAGCTTTTTTTAACGCCAAGATGCCAAGGGTGGGAAGTACGCCAAGGAAAGCAAAGTGCAAAGTACTGCGGATATCAATATGGCTCCGCATCTTTAGCCAAGCCACCCCCACACCATCGCTCGTAGTCGAATTCGCTCGGGTTATTGATCAGATGATTTGATCTGGTCTGCCAGAGTTGGATACTTGAATGGCGATATTGATCAGCACGGGCAATCAATCCTTCAATCATGGATTTTTCACGGGTACGAAAATCACTCCGTACCGCATCTCCAACCATCAGATAAAGGATATGAAGGAAGTACTTTTGTTTTGGGCAATGATCATCGGCAGCACAATCTAAGATCGCACGTTCGTGCCCGGACCAAGATATCGCCAGGTCCCAATCTTGACATGGTTCTTGACACTCTTGGTCATATGCCCACTCGCGAATGTCGCTGGGGCTAGGATTCCAGGGATCATTCATCGTGGAAATCCATAAGCATCTTCCGAACTAAAACCCAGTCTACAAATTTGCTGCCTTCCTTGGCGTTCTTGGCCGCCTTGGCACCTTGGCGTTAAAACCAACTTCTCTCACACCACCTCATCCAGCAATTTTTGCGTCAATTCCCAGAACCCGTGTTCTCTGAATGGCGTGGCCGTGCCCGGCAGCATCGCGTGTCTTTGGGCGTGGTGGTTCCATTCGCTTTGGGCGGAGAGCAGGCGTCTTCTCGTTTCGTCGGCGTAGTCGCGGAGTTTGCTGTTGCGGAAACGGCGGTAGGCGATCAGGCCGGCGGTGAGGTCGCGCATGGTGCTGTACAGCGATTCGGCGCTGATGAGCGTGTTGACCAGGGCATCAAGGCTCGAGTGCTTGCGGTCGCCGACGAGGGTCTGCAACTGGTGGCGGTCGCTGGCGATCATTTCGACGGCCCGCTCTTTTTCGCCGATGGTTTCGTCGAGCTTGTTCTCGGGGATCCGCTGGATGATCCGCCAGCAGGCCTCGGCATTGAGGAGGTCGTCGCTGATCCAGTCGGCGGCGGGATGCCAGGAGTTGCCCTTGGTCGCGGTGAACGGGCCGAAGTAGAAGGCGAGCCGTGCGGCCTCGGCCGATCGCTCGAGGATGCCACAGATGGCGCTGCTCAGTTCCGGTTCATCGAGTTTGAGCCGATCCTTGACCCAGCGCCGCGCGATGTCGTGCGTGTCCGCTTTCAAGTTGTCGGCGAACTGGGGCACGGCGACGACGTTGGCGTCGATCCACGATTCGTCCTGCACGAAGGGCCCGCCCCACCCGCCGCCACGGACCCAGGCCCAGAGCCCGGCGAGGTTGATTTTGCCGGCGATGTTGGCGAGCCCGCCGCGTTCGGCCACGGGCACCTCGGGCAGGCCGTCGCGCCACAACGGCGGCTGATAGTTGGGCACGCCGCCCTTACCTTCGAACTCGCGCTGGCACTGCAGTTCGTACATGATCGGCCGGCCGCCACGCTGGAGATCGCCGCAG
>JBGSTE010000125.1:0-1460 GCA_041736655.1 Phycisphaeraceae bacterium
GGCCAAACCGCTACATAAGAACTGAACTCGTTCTAGAAATGGTGACGCACCCCCAACGGACCGAGCGGGTCTTCGGGCAGCACGACCTCATAAAACCCCTGGCCCTGCGGGTAGTCGCTGCTGATCATGCAGGGTGAGCCCGCGTTGATGCAGGTGAAGGGCACGCCCGAGCCGTCGCCGGGCTCGTGGTGCCAGGGCCTGTGGATGTGCCCGTGCATGTAAACTACGCGCCCCCGGAAGTTGGTCAGCATCGTACGCAGCGCGTCGCGCTCGTCCATCGCGTGCGAGGCGTGCTCGTGAATGTTGCTGGGGACAACGCAGGGGTAGTGGCAAAGCACGACCAGGCCTTGCGTAGCGTCGAGTGAAGCGATGGTGTCGCTGGCCGACTTGAACTGCGCGGCCCCGAGCCTGCCGCGTGCGTTGTAGAGCCGAGGCACCGCGGCATCCAGCGCCAGCAGTTGCCAGCGATCGGTCAGCTCACGCGTATGCGGGAAGCTCGCCGGCACCAGCTCACGCAGCATCGCATCGATCCGGCGCGATCGCGCCGCGGCAAACGTATACCGATCATGATTGCCCGGCACGAGCACCGTCGGCACGCGACCCGTCAGCGGCCGCAGCGCCTGGGCAACATCCACAAACTCCCGCTTGAGCGACGTCGTCGTCAGGTCCCCACTCAACAAGCACAGGTCCGGCTCAAGCGCAACAGCCTTGTCGATCATCGCCCGCAACAGTTCATGTCGAAAACGCCTGCGCCGGTTGAGCACGAGGTTTCCCTGCCCGAGCACGCGCTTACTCATGAGGTGCCACGGCGCGAGCCAGAGGCGATACAAGTGGATGTCGCCGAAGAGGACGATGCGCATGGCAAGCAGTGTACGACGATGACGCCCAGCAGACCGATCACACGCTGCCCCTGCCGCAATGCGGCCGCCAATATTCACACGGCAGGATAGCGCGAGCACAGCATTAACAGACAGTTACGCGACAAAACCCTTGCCCGACGGCTGCAATTCGGTAGAATGCTAGACAACTTTGATCCGTATAATAACTGTTAGCGAGCATGTTTCGTTATACGCCGAACTCGATCCATCGCTACGACATCCTCAACTGTCACCAGTGTGGATGCTATTACTGCTTGAAGACATTCCCGCCTTCAGAGATCACCGAGTGGTGTGATGAAGACGAAAAAGGAATCGGACTGACTGCGCTGTGTCCGAAGTGTGGGATTGATTCAGTGATTGGGGCTATGACCTCCGAAGATATCGATCCAGGTCACCTCAAAGAGATGCACGAGCGGGGCTTTGGGAGTGCTCGCTAACCAGCGGCTGCAGCGGCTGTGTTTAAAGTCAAGCCGGTTGGAGTGATTTTTCGGGTTGATTTTCGGGGTTGTTTAGGCATTGGGCGTACTCCGGGTTCCAGGGTTTTGCGTCGCGGACCATCGTGTTGAGCATCGTCAGCAGCTT